>CAYHUS010000037.1:0-8028 GCA_964359715.1 uncultured Candidatus Saccharibacteria bacterium | reverse complement strand
GTTTTACCGGCGAGCGGTTTGGTTAAAGTCATTTTCTTTCCACAGGACGATGCTGAGTATGCGTACCTTGAAGTTGAAACCAAGCAAGGAACACCTTTGCTTGAAACTGATCTTGCAACAAGAGCGGTAGAAGAACTTTTGTACAACGACTCCCGCATTGCTTCGTTTGCTACAACGATTGGTGGATCATCGTCGCTTGGCGGACAGGGCTCAACGCAGGGATCAAAGTATGCCAACATTACTGTTCGACTTGTACCCAAAGAAGATCGTCGCACCACCTCAACTGAGTTTGTCGAGGAACTACGTACCAAGGTAACTGTCTTCACAGATATTACCGTCCGTGCCTATGAACCACAGAGCGGCCCACCGACCGGTGCACCTGTCCTTATAACTTTTTCTGGTGAAGACCTTGGAGACCTTGAAAGGGCGGTGACTGTTGGTGAGAGAGTTCTTAAAGGTATCGAGGGCACAACTGAAGTTACCTCTTCTATAAAAGATGATGGGTCACAGTTTGCACTTACGATAGATCGTGCCAAGGCTGCTGAGGTGGGTCTCTCGCCAGCACAAATTGCCTCAACACTTCGAACTGCGGTATCTGGTTCGATCGCCACAACCATCAAGCAAGAAGACAAGGATATTGATGTGCTTGTACTATCAAACCTTAACCCCGCGTGGCGTGACCCATCAGAGGCTGCCACCGCTCCTATTGAGTCACTTCTTAATATTCCAATCCCTACTCCACGCGGCACCGTGCTTTTAGGCTCAGTGCTTACCTCCTCAATAGAAAAATCAAACTCAGTAATTCGACGGGAAGATCAAAAAAATATTGCGACTATCTCAAGCTACCTATCACAAGGGGCTACTGCAACAGAAATCTCAAACGCTTTTGAGAGTGCGCTCTCGTCTGAGGGCATCCCTACAGGCGTTCAGGTAGCGATTGGTGGCGAGACCGAAGAGGTTGACCAATCGTTTCAAGAAATGTTTGTAGCGCTCATTGCTGGTATGGTGTTAATGCTTGCCATTTTGGTCTTGACCTTTAACTCATTCCGCTACTCGTTCTACCTCCTTATGCTTGTGCCGCTCTCCTTGGTTGGTGTCTTTGCTGGACTTGCGATAACGCAAGAGCCGCTCTCCTTCCCCTCTATGCTCGGCATCATCGCACTTGCGGGCGTCATTATTAACCACGCCATTATTCTTGTTGACTCCATCATCGTTCGTATGAAAAATCCTTTGGGCCGCGCGCTAGATGAAGTGGTGGCGGACGCAGCGGTGTCACGTCTTCGACCAATCTTTCTCACGACGCTCACAACGGTCGTTGGTATGATACCGCTTGCCGGCGCGTCAGCGCTGTGGGGACCACTCGCATTTACCATTATGTTTGGCCTTACCTTTGCTATGGTTCTCACGCTCATTCTTACCCCTATACTCGTCTTTAGACACCCCGGTAAGGATATGTGGAAGGGGTCTGCAACTACAGAGACTGCGGCTACGACCCCTTCACCTGCTCGATAGAGCCTTTCATGTAGAAGGCGTTCTCGTCTACTGTGTCGTGCTTGCCTTCAATAATTTCTTTAAAGCCCTTTACCGTCTCTTCACGCGTAACGTACTCACCTTTCTGTCCGGTAAACGCTTCGGCCACGTGGGTCGGCTGTGAGAGGAACTTTTGAATCTTACGAGCACGGTACACAAGCCTTTTATCATCCTCAGAAAGCTCTTCAATACCAAGAATTGCAATAATGTCTTGGAGGTCTTTGTAGCGCTGTAGGACGCGCTTTACCTCTTGCGCTACCTCGTAGTGCTCGACACCAACAATATCAGGGTCAAGCGCACCAGAACTTGAGTCCAGCGGGTCGACCGCTGGGTAGATACCGATAGAGGCAAGGTTGCGGCTGAGCACCACCGTTGAGTCGAGGTGCGCAAAGGTGGTTGCTGGTGCAGGGTCTGTCAGGTCGTCCGCTGGGACGTAAACAGCTTGCACCGATGTAATAGAGCCCTTGTGGGTCGATGTGATACGCTCCTGCAGCTGACCCATCTCCTCTGCCAAGGTTGGCTGATAGCCCACCGCAGATGGCACACGGCCAAGAAGTGATGACACCTCAGACCCTGCCTGCACAAAGCGAAAGACGTTGTCCATAAAAAACAACACGTCCTTACCCATCGTGTCGCGGAAGTACTCGGCCATCGTGAGGCCCGTGAGCGCGACACGTGCACGTGCACCGGGGACCTCGTTCATTTGTCCAAAGACCATGGCAAGTTTATTGATAACACCAGTCTCCGTCATCTCGTGCAATATGTCGTTGCCCTCGCGGACGCGCTCGCCCACACCTGCAAGCACGGAGTAGCCAGAGTGCTCTGTCGCCACGTTGTGCATTAACTCCTGCATCAGCACGGTCTTGCCTACGCCTGCGCCGCCAAAAAGACCAACCTTGCCTCCTTTGATAAAGGGGCACAAGAGGTCAATAACTTTAAGTCCTGTTTCAAATATTTCTGCCTTTGTCTTTTGGTCAGTAAACTTTGGTGCCTCACGGTGGATAGACATGGTCGGCGTTCCGGCTGGCACTTTGCCTTTACCATCAATCGGAGCGCCAACAACGTTAAATAATCTCCCAAGTGCAGCCTCTCCTACGGGAACGGTAATAGCTGCCCCCGTATCTTTGACCGCCTCGCCACGCTTCATACCAGAGGTGTCCTGCATAGCGATGGTGCGCACACGGTTCACCCCTATGTGCGCCGCGACCTCGAGCGTCACCTCGCGGTCCTTGTCCTTATACAAAAGCGCGTTTCGAATCGCAGGGATATTCGAGTCAAACTGTACGTCGACCACTGGTCCGATGATCTGAGTGATGGTGCCGTTCATATACCTTTTAGACTATAAACTAATAATTACTTTAGTGCCATTGCCTCAATGCCGCCCACAATCTCTGACACCTCGCGTGTAATGACTGCCTGCCGTGTCTTATTAAAGGTACGATTAAGTGCCTTTGAGAGGTCGCGGCTCTTATCCGACGCATTCTTCATCGCCACCATGCGCGCCGAGTGCTCAGACGCCTTGCCTTCAAGCAGCATATGGTAGAGATACACTGCAGATAAGCGTGGTAACAAAGTCGCCAGCACTTCTTCTTGGTTTGGTTCGACTGTGTAGAACGCTGGCGCCGCTACTGACTTTGTCTCTGAAAAAACACCCTTGGTTGGGACGATGCCTGCCACAATTTTTTGAAACTCCTCGATAGAAAGCGGGAGCAGTGGGTGCGACACCGCCTCTTGTTCAAACGTTGACTTAAAGTTGGTGTACACCACAAGCACGCGATCAACGTTACCTCCCTCAAACGCCGCCACCGCCTCCTCTGTTACCGACTCAAGGTCGCCAAGCGACACGTCATCAGAGACATTCTCAAACTTTGACTTCAGCGCGTACCCGCGGCGAGAAAAGTACTCAGCCGCCTTACGTCCAAACGCGTACACGTCGATAGCGTCAATAGGAAGTGCGAGTGACTTGATAACGCGCTCAGATTCTTTAAGCACTGCAGCATTCAAAACGCCACACAAACCCTTGTCTGAGGTAACCACGATAAGCGCCACACGCTTCATCTCACGCTCGCGTGTAAGAGGATGAGAGACTGCAGCTAACGATGGAGCAAGCCGCTCAATAATAGAGAGCGCGGCGCGCGCATAGGGACGTCCCGACAGCGCGCGCTGTTGCGCCTTGCGCATTTTGACCGCGCTCACCGTCTCCATCGCCTTGGTCACCTTGCGTGTCCTGTCGACAGAACGAATCTTAGTTTTAATATCTCGTAATGACATAGTGTTTTATTAAAGCACGCGCAATTGTATGGATTCTCCGGAGCGCGCTGAGCGCGAGGCAGAGCAAATTTTCAGCAGAAAATTATGCGTATTCCAAACAATTGTGCGTGCGAACGTCATATTACTTTGCTGATTCAACAAACTTCTCAATGACTGCCTTGAGTTTTGTTTCGGTTTCCTCAGTGATATCACGATCTTTCTTAATCGCCTCGAGAACCTCCTTCCCCTCCCGCTGCATAAATGCGGTAAAGCGTGTTTCAATCTCACCCATTCGCTCAGGTTGGAACGAGTCAAAGTGGCCGCGAGTACCTGCGTACATCACTGACACCTGCGCCTCAAACGGGATTGGTGAGTACTTGTTCTGGTTTAATAGCGCGACCAATCGTCGTCCTGTCTCGATACGCTTTTTGGTATCAGGATCTAGGTCTTGAGAGAACTGCATAAAGGCCTCAAGCTCTCTAAACTGCGCGAGGTCGAGCTTGATACGACCACCAACTTTTTTCATCGCCTTAGTCTGTGCAGAGGTACCGACTCGCGACACTGAGATACCGACGTTAATCGCAGGACGAATACCTTTGTTAAAGAGGTCTGCCTCAAGAAACATCTGCCCATCAGTAATTGAGATCACGTTGGTCGGGATATATGCCGACACGTCGCCATCTTGTGTCTCAATAATAGGGAGTGCAGTGATAGATCCACCGCCCTTCTCCTTGCTCAGCTTTGCCGCACGTTCCAAAAGACGCGAGTGGAGATAGAAAATGTCTCCAGGGTACGCCTCACGACCTGGGGGACGGCGAAGCAAAAGTGAAAGCTGTCGATATGCGACCGCCTGCTTTGAGAGATCATCATAAATGATAAGTACGTCGCGGCCCTTGTCCATAAAATATTCTGCCATCGCGACGCCTGCAAACGGCGCGTAGAACTGGTACGCCGCAGGCGCTGATGCTGGCGCGGTAAGCACCGTCGTGTACTCCATTGCGCCACGCTCTGCCAAAAGTCCGACCACGCGTGCAGTCTTTGACTCCTTTTGCCCGATAGCTACATAAATACAAATCGGGCGCTTCTCCTTTGGCTCATTAAGCTGGTTCAAAATAGCGTCCAATGCGACTGCGGTCTTACCCGTACCACGGTCACCAATGATAAGTTCGCGCTGACCTCGACCAATAGGAATCAAAACATCAATCGCCTTAATGCCGGTGTGTAGTGGCTGGTTAACAGACTGTCTGTCTATAACGCCATATGCCTCTCGCTCAACTGGGTACTCGGCATCTGCCTTTATTGGGCCCTTGCCATCTACAGGCTCACCCATAGTGTTCACCACGCGACCGACAACGCCCTCGCCCACAGGCACCGAGAGGAGCTTGCCCGTACCAAACACGTGCATACCCTCTTGAATGCGCGACGCGTCACCGAGCACAATCGCCTTCACCGACTCTTCCTCAAGGTTTAAAATCACACCAAACAACGCGCCGTCGCGTTTAATCGCCTCTTGTACTGAAAGTTGTGATGACTCATTGAAAACAACCATCTCAGACATGCCTACCTGCTCGAGTCCCTCAATCTCGACAATGCCGTCTCCAACAGCGCGCACGACACCAACATCTTTTGGTGCAGCCTGAGATCCAAGGGACTCTATCTCTTTTTTCAATCGTTCGATGATGGCGTTCTGCATACTAGTATGTAATTTTTTGATAAAGATTTACTAACGCGCTGCGATAGGTTTTATCAACCAACCGCCCCTTCCCTCTTACTGAATATCCACCAACTGCTCGATCATCTACCTTGACCGTGTACGCACCAGCAGCAATGTTGAGTATGCTCAGTTCAGACGCGATAGCATCTGCAAACTTTTTTGCATCCTCTGTGCGTGCCACAGTGACTACCGCGTGTGTGTTCAGCGTTCCCATTTTTTCAACACGTGCAAGAATCGCGGGGAGAAGTCCAAGGTGCTTGCGCGTGGCAAGATACGCCACAAACTTTTTGGCAAAGTCATCACCGCTCCCGCTTTGAATGGCGCGTTGTATGAGTGTTGAGTATCGTCGAATCAAGGGTTGCATACTATACGTTTTGCTTCAAAATCTTCTCTGCTGCTAAAACCGCGGCGCGCGCTATCTCTGCTTCGCTCTCCTTCATGACGCGTCGCTTCTCCTCTTCGGCTTCAAGCTCTGCATCTTTAACAATCTGTGCGGCACGGTCTTGTGCAGTCTTAACTATTGAACTTCGCTCCTCCTTGCCTTTGACTTCAGCTCGAGCAACTATGGTCTCTGCTTCGTGCTGTGCCTCGCTCACAATACCTGTACGTTCAGTAAGTGCCGCTTCGCGCTCTTTGTGTGCGGCCTCTGCGTCTTTGAGCCCCTGCGCTATCTTTTGTGCGCGCTCGTCTAAGAATCGCATGACCGGCCCATACACAAAGTATGCAAGTACTGCTACAAGCACGACAAAGTTAACCGTCTGCGCGATGAGAAGCTTCCAGTCAATACCAAAGGCGAGCACCAACTCCTCCATGTATTAGGTGAACTTGATGATGAATCCAACAACAAGCGCAAAGATCGCCAACGCCTCGGTAAACACAATACCGATAAACATGTTAGCGATAATCTTTCCTGACGCGTCGGGGTTTCTGCCGATCGCCTCAAGTCCACGCGATACCAATACGCCAATACCAATACCCGGTCCTATCATGCCGAGGCCGACGACGATCGCCATACCTAGAGCTTTTGCTGCTTCTATATCCATATACGTTAGTTTACTAGTGCGGTTCTGTCACCGCGATTTTAATAAAGAACAGTGTGAGGAGTGCAAACACTGCGCCCTGTATGACCCCCACAAACACCTCGTATACCAGTAATGGCACTGGCAAAAGGTACGGGAGGAAAAAAAGGGCAACAAGAATTAAGACCTTCCCAGCAAAGATATTGCCGAAAAGACGGAACGAGAATGTGATAAGCCGTGCAAGTTCTGATACAAACTCGATGAGTCCCACCACGAAGCCGATCACCGAATGAAAATTAACAAATTTTGAGGCATATTTCAAGGCACCGAGTGCCGTGATGCCCGCAAACTCGATGGCAATGAACGCTATGACTGCCATCGCAAGCGTCATGTTGAGGTCAGTGTTCACTGGATAGAACAATGGCGTAAGCCCTTCGTGTCCATGAACGCCGGTGAGCCCTACCGAGCCGCCCACAAACGGTAAAAGTCCAAAAAGGTTGGCGACGGTGATAAAGAGAAAGATGGTCATAATGAGCGGGAAGTATCGGCGCGCTAGTTTGTCATCCTCTAGAACCTCTTTGACATAGTCATAGACAAAGCTCACCGCTGTCTCTACAAAAACTTGACCACGTGCTGGGTAGAGCTTAGCCCTATATGAAAAGACAAGTGCCCAGATAATGAGAAGCGCCACCACCACCCACGAGGTAACGAGCGTTGCAGTTATGGGTAGCCCTCCTACCTCACCCAAAATATAGGGCTGAAGGGAAATATGAATACCAGCCTCTGCGGCCATACCCTGCTACTCTAGCACAAAAGCGTTTATGGCACCTCGCCAAGGTATGGGATGGACAGGTGCAGTGTATCGGCGCCTCCCTTTCGAGCAGAAAGCGAGGAGGCAAGAAACATGGTTCGCGTACCAAACCTCTGATCAATAGCATCAACTGATTTAAAGACGCCCTCGGCCTTGTGCGCCTGTGCATCTCCAAAGAGTGCTGTCTGCATGGACCCGACAGATCGCACATCAGAGAGCGTCACCCCTGTCGCGCGATATAGTATCCCCTTTTTAAACTTTTCTTTAAAAAGCGGGGTGAGCGCAGCAAGAATATCAGTGGGTACATTAGTGTGTCGCGGGAGTACGGCCTCGAACCGAAGGTACTGAAACTCTTGTGACTTCAGGAAAAAATATATATGCCGAGCTTCAAGATTGTGTGCGCGCGCACGACGACACGCTTCTTCAATATTTTTTGAAAGTTGTGCGAGCACGTACGCAGGGTCCTTTGATGGCGGTCGGAAGGTGCGCGTCGACGCGACTGATTTTTGTTCTCTGTGCGACTCGGGGTCTACCGCATAGCGAGACACACCATGTAGCTCTTCCCAGATAGTGCGATGAGGCTTGGTCAGGCGCTCTCTCACCCACCACTCAGGAGCATTTCTCAAATCAAGCGAGGTCATTATTTTTTCTTTATACAAGCGGCTTGCAGTCGCGGGGCCAACGCCCCAGAGTTTGCCCACGTT
>CAYHUS010000036.1:0-8262 GCA_964359715.1 uncultured Candidatus Saccharibacteria bacterium | reverse complement strand
GCTCTTGAAGGTGCTCGGGTCATTTAAGGGCGGCGCGTTAGCGGTCTCGTACTCCTTGCTCATATGAGGGGTGGGCACATGAAAGAGGTACGCGACCCTGTTGAGACGCACTGCATCTTTGTGTGCAAAGGCAATCTCTGCCCACGTCGCCTCGAGTTCTTGAAACTCTTCAGCACTAAACGGTCCTTGATGCTCAAGGTACTCGCGCTCACGGTCGCTGTATCTGTTATAGAGGTGAGTAACCGCGTGGATCAAGAGCTCTTCGCCACGTGGGTCTTTGGAGTGGCGAACCATGATGGTGAGATCTTTGCTCGGGTCAGGGTAGATAAACGCTTGAGTGTCGAGCCCATACGTGACAATCACTGTGTGGGGTACCTGAGCCGCGCCGTCGTCGCCATAGAACGAGCCAACCGTAGAAAACGTATTTTGAACAAGCTCGGTATACCTCACCACATCATCTGGCGGGGTAGTAGAGGGGTAGAGAAGTGTGAGCAAGTACCCACCCTGTGCGACTCGTATCTCAGAAGAGGTAAATGCGTCAGTGCGGATAAGAACACCAGTGTGATCTGGCTCAAACGTGGCCCACGTGTCGCTTGCTGATACAGCTCCGAGTGGTGCCCAGCCCAGAGGGATGCAGATCTTACGGCCGCGATGGTCAAAGCTCTTAAACGTGTCACCCTCCCAGATTCGGTATCCTTGTGAACCTTGAACGTTAGAGGATATGTTGGCTTCGTAACACTCGCGAGGATACAGCGTGTACACCCCGACCCCAACAATCACCACCACAATCAAGGCAAGCACAGCGACTTTCATACAGTATTTGTACCATGCAAAGGTATACTCTTTGAGTGTATATCAAAGTAGTGGTGATAGCGGGCGCAAAGCGTGAGAAGGTACGGCGCGTCTCTGAAACAAAATTTGAAATCTCTGTGGTTGAACCCGCAAAGCAAAACTTAGCCAACCGCCGTGTGGTGTCACTTGTAGCCGCAGCGCTCAAAGTTGGGGTAGGGAAGGTAAAGATAATAAGTGGACACCACTCACCTAGCAAAATGCTCGCCGTTGACGTGTAAGATCGTGTCTCAGTTAGAGCGCCCTACATTGAGGGGAGGTTGTTGGCAGGCATGACGTCTATCCAGCTGCCGGGGATCGCAAGGTGTGGATGGTCGGCAAACAGCGCAGCCGCTGCCTCGTCTGACTCGGCCTCGAGCATCGAGTAGAGCATCACATCGTTAGGTGTTTGTGCTATGCCCGAGCTTGTGACGCGCTGGGTCTTGCCGGCGCCATTAGTCTCTTTGAGTGCGCTGCCGTGTGCGAGCATCCACGCGTTCCAATCTGTTTGCATCTTTTGTTCTTCAGCCTTGCGCTCTGCTTCGGGCCTTTTCATCCACTCTTTGAGTCCTTCGCTCGGCATACAGTACAAAGCTATGTATTTTTTCATATGGTCAGTATACATGACAGCTTGGCAGAGATGAGAAAATCGGCTAGAATACGCTTGTTTCTGCGGCTTTGCGCCGTTGAAACAAGCGCCTTTGGCGTACATTCCGCGGTAAGACGATTGCTACGCAACGTCTTGCTTCCGGTCGCAGTCTCGGTCATGTAAAAGCAAGCTTTTACGCGACACTCACCTGCTCCGGAAGTAGCTTACGCACCGCGGGATAGTGAGACCCTAGCGGGTCAATATTCCGCGGTAGCTCAATGGTAGAGCAGCTCGCTGTTAACGAGTTGGTTGTAGGTTCGAGTCCTACCCGCGGAGCCGACGAGGGCCAGAGAAAACTTGTTTTCGCTTGGCCGAGACGGCGACCGCGGGCAACCTTTGTGCAAGCAACAAAGGTTACTTAGCGGAGCAAATTTACTGCTGTTAAAGTGAGCATGTGGACGAAGACTATTACTTAGATCAATGCGATCGGTATTTCAATTCCCTCGATACTTTTGCAAACCATGCAAAGAAGCCTAACTACGCTGCTGATGTGATTCGTTGGGAGTGGCCACCATGGTTAAAACTTACAGGCCATGGCGCACGTTCAATGAGACTCGATGCATTGGTACGCCTATACCCAACAAAGGTTATAAACCGTCACTATGAACTGATCCAGGGCAAGCCACAAGCTTGTTGCCATGTGTCCTTTAAGTATTTTTGGAGAACAAAGCTAGTAGATATATACGAGGAATTTACGTTCAATCAAGCAGGAGAGATCGCGTTTATTGAAGCTTGGTCAAACAACAACGATGTCGCCACGACGGGGAGACTATCAATGAACAGAAATATCGCTGACCTCGATAAACGTCTCGCGCACCCCACCTACTACTGGGTTAAAGAACTAGTAACGTGGTTCTAACCTCCTACATTCTCTTGCTCAGTATCTACGATCTAGCAGAGGGAGCAAAAGTTCTAACCTTGTCCAATCGAGGGTATACTAGCCGCATGGATAGAACCGTCGACATTCATAAGGCAGCAGGTGTGCTGATACAAGACAGGAAGTTCCTTATAACTCGTTCAAAGGGCAAGAGTTTTTTTATTGCTCCTGGTGGGAAACTTGAATCTGGCGAGAGCGTTTCTGATGCATTACGAAGAGAGCTCAAAGAGGAGTTACAAATTGAAGTCAGCACTACTGATCTCAAGGAACTTGGAACATTCTATGCACTTGCGGCTGGGCAGGATGATAAGTATCTCCAAATGGATGTCTTGATTGTTGAGAAGTGGGTAGGGGAAATAGTCCCAGCGGCTGAAGTCGAAGAAATCATGTGGATCAATTCAACTCTACCTGAGGGCATTGAGCTAGGCTCAATCTTTCAACACGACGTGTTGCCGAAGCTAAAGAGTCTCGACCTCATAGATTGAGTTTCTATCCTCCTACATTCTCTTTGCTCACAGGAGAGTTTTACTACTTAGGCATTGCACGGTTACGGATGCCGAGTGCTGCGCGCTCTTCTGCAGACATTTTGTTAGCTAAAAAATCGCGAAAGATACCCTCATGAGTCCCTGGTATTAGCCGTGCAGCGCGTGCGCTCAGAAGCTTGGTGTTAATCTCTGCGCCAAGGCCGCGCAGTATCTGCGAGGCCCGAACAAGCGCTGCACGACGTGCCTCGTCTGTGACGACGAGGCGTACACTTTTTAACTGTTCTCGGCTCATACAAACCCTACTCAATAACACCTGCGAAGGATGCAACCATAACGATTTCAGCCACCCGCATGTTTTGGTATGCGGAAGATGGGCTGTGATTTTGGGCCGAGAGGTTTTTCAAAGTGCTGCATATCAACCATGCCATATTTATCCTGCCAACGACCGCCCCACACCCACCCCATCTCCTCCATAAGGCGAACAATAAAGCTATCTTCTGTAATCGTCCCAGCGCGCCTAGGGTTATAGGTGGCACCCTGCGGGGAAACATCGGTACCAATAATCATTGGATTTTGCATAGGGTTAAGATCAATAGCCCAACCGAGCCCGTGTTCTGAAAGTACAGGCTTCCTCCCAATGGGGCGATAATTAAAGCCCGAGCTGTTGTTGTAGCTCATGGACCGATCATCGCTTCCGCGAAACAAGGGGTGGGAAATAGGAATAACTGATGAAATTGGAAATTTCTTATCCTTCAGAGCAGTAAACAGTCGTTTGATATCAGGTGCCAATCGTTTATCGACAACAATTTGACCTTCATGAAGGAGTCCATCGAACGAGTAGTACTGGACAGAGACGACCGCCTGAAGGTCAAGAATTTCCTGAGGACAGACAAGCTCGGAGTCGGGGTGTGTGTACAGCGCCTCGGCTCGAGTCATCTGACTGTCAATAACAAGTTGTTCGTGGGACTCAGTTAATCTTTCCTTGGGGTGCATACCTTCATTTTAATCTAGGATGGTGAATAAAGTAAGTTCACCAGTGTAGGCGACAAAGGTAGCATAGCTGGAGCCATTCACGTAGTATCATGGGGTATACTCGCTAAAAAGAAATATGGGTCACAACAGCCACGGTTTCAGTCCACACAAGAAGACAAAGAAAACTAAGAAGACGGCAAAGCGCCTTGCCACTAAAAAGGCAATGCTCGCAGAAAGAGCAAGTAAAAAGAAGAGGCGTTAACCACCCAAATACTCGCAACGCTTTAGTGAGTGGATTTTGACAGTGAGATATTTTTGTAGTATTGAGATAGGAGCTATGTTTTCAGAAAAGTTCAGGGGTCCTGCGCGTGCCTTTCAAATCACCATAGGTCTGACCGAAGGCTACGGCACAAACGTTCGCCACACACCACAAGAGGTTCTCGATGGCATCGAAGAATGGATGAAGAAAAGGATGAAAGCGGGACTGCCGATAGTAACTGGCGGTATTTTAATTGGGGGGCCAATGCTGTACGCATGGAAATCAGAAGCAACAGGGATTCAAACCAACCAAGAGGACTGCGTCATATTTAGTGGCGACGTTAACCCGCTCTATAGCGCAGGACTTTCAGACGAGGATGTTGTTCTAATTCTTAACGACCTATCTGACTTTCTTGGAGAGCGTTTTAATCAAACGCGCATGTATTCTAAATTCAAAGGCGACCTTATTATTAGGCAGAACACCAAAACAGCCCACCCGACTGAAAAGAAGTAGCAAAATAGTTCTTTAGACATAATGTATGTGCCAGTAGTCCTTGAGGTGACCAGATCGTCACCAATGTTTGGTTTGGCCGGTTATACTTTACGAATGCCAAGCTGGTTAATAAAAATTGCAGGAATAGCCGCCGTACCGCTTGGTGCCTTTTTGTTTGTGTATGGCGGGTACGACGATAGCCCTGGAGCACAGCTCTTCGGACTCATAATCGTCATTCTCGGCATAGTGGGCGCGATATGGAAAAGGAAGAAGAACAGTTAGCGGTGCGGGCAGCCGGCCCAGCAGCACGGACGACGCATGCCACCCTTCATTTTTGAAAGCGTTTTTTTTAATCTGATAGCTCTTGTTTCAACTTTTGCCCCTGAGGTTATCCAGCAGATCCACTCGTTACGCGCTAGGGGTGTTATGTCCTCCCACAGGGCGCGTACCTTAGGGTTAGCCATAAGCATCTGCCGTACATCGGCGGGCAGTGTGTGCACTGTCCCGTCTAAAAGCACCCTTGCCATATCGCCACTCTAGCAAATTTATTGGATACATTGACGGGGAATAGAACCCGAGTACTATGTGAGCCATGTCAAAAGAGAAAAAGGCACCACCTGAGGGGAAGCCCAAGCGCATTAGAATTATCGCTACGCCCAGCACTAACGGGCCGATCCCGCTTGAAGTTAGAAGGCACTGGGTAGGTGTTGAGCTTGAAGCGTATTCAACAGATACAGTGATGAACACGGTGGTCAAACGCTTCCCACAACTTAAGTCATTTTATGAGTCTCGAAGAAACTATTACCATGTCTCAATTGAGGATGGGATAGAAGCATTAAGGCAGGCAAAGCGGCCAAAAGAGGTGATTAAATTTTGGGAAGACATGAGGCAAGCGTTGTCTGGACATGACCTTCTTTCCTTTGAACCAAATGTCTGTATAGAGCTCGACTGATGCAGGCCTGTTCGACCTCCGAGGTCGAACAGGGACATTGACCATTGGTGCAGTTGGGGTAGGATGCACGCATGGGTAAGCAGTTTGAGAGACATATTCTCACGACGGGGAGCGACGAGGAAGAACAAATACGGGAGAAGAGAGACGCATATTTTAGTAAGGTTCTCAAGGATCTTGGTGTCTCTGCCGCAAACCCGTTTGTAAAAATTGAAACACGTGCAATAGGAGTTGAGTCTCCGACTCGTCTTGAGGCTAGTGACGATTGTGTGCATACGCTTATTATTCATGATGAGCTTGTGGCGCTAGTCTATGACAGAAGAAACGACTTTAACAACCACGAAGTTACCTTTTATACTCGCAATCCAACCCCTGAGCTCCGTTCATTTATTTTTGGCCTTCGTCCACGTTGACATTTTCTAACTGTACATTCAGTATGTGTCTATGAGTATGGAAGACTATAAAACTCAATTTGCGGAGCACTCAGAGCTTGGCGCCAAGGTACGCAAACAGCTTCTCGTGCCACGCAAATACACATTGGCAGCACTCGACATGATTGATCGCGGTGAAGTGCCGTGCGACCGCTTTGTCTCGGGTATGCCAGATTTAAAACGCGTGCACTCTCTTGCGGTGCAGCTTTTTACCAGAGACTACCTCCAGCACTAGTATGGGCTTTGACCACATGGCGCGCTGGGGAGTGTTGAAGTCAAGAGAAAAACAGTTAGTAAGGCCGCGCCCTCGGCCGATAGCAGAGTCGGTCACTGTCATTAACCACCCTGGGTTTAGTAATCCCGTCGCAATAAAAAACGAACAGTTTCGCATTGAAGGCAAGCTTGAGAATGAGATGCGTGGCGGTTGGACTGAGGGTGAGGCACGGCAGCGGCTCGCTGACAAGGGCGATCCTGACTTTTAGTGCACGCGACCAATTTTAACTGAGGACATAAGCTGTGAGAGCTCGACTAAGCGACGCTTGATCTCCAGCACCTCGGGAGTACCAATCTTTATGACCGTTTGTTTGCGATTTAAATACGCCTGCTCGCTCATGTGGTAAAGGCGTAAAAAGTAGTTGTAGTGCTCGATAATCGCATTCACCGATTCTTGGCCCACGTTAAGCATTTTGTCCTGTTTGAGCTGCTGTAGGCGGCGCGAAATATTTGAACGAAGGGTGCTCAAAAACTCCACGTCATTCTCGCGGCGCACGTGTTTGATTGACTCTGCCAAGAGCGTGCTCTGCACCAGTCTCAAGGGCCCAATTTTAAATGAGAGTTGTCGCGCCTGCGGATTAAAAAAAATCTGCCCAGTGCCATCAGCGTTATCAAGCTCAAAGTGCACTGCGTCTTCACCCGCAAATTTATTTTTACCCGATATGGCGCGGCGTGCGTCGCGCTCAAGCCCCGCCACTTTTTCACGTATGCGCTGGCCGTCTTCACCCACAACTTCGTAGCCCACTTGTCTCCGCGCGCGATCGACTGCGGCCTTTGACCCCCAGACGTGTCGAGCGTCTGTCGCGATACGCGCTGGCTGTATGCGGTTTCTATCACCATTAAATGCGGTGAGTGGGGTGCCAAACTGCTTCCACTCAAAATGAGCAATACGAGTAGGAGAGACACGGCGCACCGCCTCGCTTACTGAGCGCTTGAGTGACTCTAAGTTTCCATTGGTACCTTCGGGAAGGAGCGCGATGATCTCTACCTGTGACATGATTGACCCTTTTTCAAATCTCCCGTCGCTTCCGGGGATGGCGAGCGCTTCGACGCCACGGAGGTGCCTACACGCTCCCTCAAGCGCCTGCTGAAGCTCGGCGTGGATAAGCATGTTGAAGCCATAAATAACCTCACCATAGCGCTCAGGCGACTGTGGCATGTGGGCCACGTCATCAAACATGTACCGATGCTTCTCTACTGACATCTGGCGAGTATACACATTAGGTAATGTTTTTACAATAGTGCAACTGGGGAGTCGTCTGCTCTAGACAATCTAATACCTCTCAGGTAGGGTGTCCTGATGCAAGAACTAGGACCAATGCGACTCGCCACCCGTAGAGAGGCGAAGGCGATGATAGAGCTCGGTAAGCAGTACACAAAGGAGGGGCTCCCGCCGCACATCGTCGCGCATAAAAAATTAATTGATGAGAAGATCAGAAACGCCGAGCTCTTTATGGCGCGCACAGGCGCGGTAGACTATGGCATGATCAACGAGATCGTACGGATGAAGCTTCATCTCGATGGCTTGTACATGGACGCGATACAGGACGCCGCCCGCGACGTCATTGAGTAGTTTTGAACCATAGTATAGTTACAACATGTTTGAAGTGCTGTGGTATCTCTCAACGTACCTCGTGCAGGCGACGGGACTTTTTATAGCGTATGCGTTTGCTGCGTTGTTTATCTATTTGGTTCTGCGTCAGCTTCATTCGCGCTACATAACCGCCGCTCTCGTTGTCGTTTTTATTGGAGTATCGCTTGCGTTTTATGTCCCGCATGGGATGCCGAGCGCGTTTCAATATCCATTTTTTCTTACAACCTTTGGGCCAGCTGAGGGGCCAGTGCTACCGTTTAAAAATGTGTGGACATTTATTACAAAATTTAATGATTTCGAGCGTGTCGCATCTATAGCACGAGATCCTAACGACGTTCCAGAGGCCACGGGGAGAAGTGCACCCGCAACAGTTGATATTCACCTCACAGCCAAAGAGGTTGTGAGCGAGATGGCCGATGGTGTCACCTTTAACTATTGGACTTTTGACGGCAC
>CAYHUS010000035.1:2980-8292 GCA_964359715.1 uncultured Candidatus Saccharibacteria bacterium | reverse complement strand
AGAGAGCGAGCCCATTGGCACCCACCCAGATACTGGCAGGCCCATCTATATTCGAGATGGTAGGTTTGGCCCGTATGTGGAAATGCCACTTGAGGATGCTCCGGAACCAAAACCTGAAAAATCAAAAGCAAAAAGAAGAAAAGTTGTTAAAGTCCCTATGCGACGTGCCTCGATTACTGCTCCGCATACGCCAGAGTCACTTACCCTCGAACATGCAGTGAAGCTTTTGTCGCTTCCCCGCGAGCTTGGGTCGCATCCCGAGACTGGTATGGCCGTGTCCGCTGGTATTGGCAGGTTCGGTCCCTTTATTGTGCACAACGGGGACTTTAGGTCACTTAAAGGAGCAGATGACCCTTATGACGTCACACATGCTCGAGCACTTGAAATTTTAAAAGAGCCTAAGAAAGGGCGCGTTGGAGTTGAAATTGTGCGTGAGGTTGGAGAACATCCAAAAACAAAGAAGAAAATATATTTGTATAAATCAAAGGCTGGATTTTTTCTTAAAAAAGGATTCCGTCGTGTAGCAGTGCCACAAGA
The DNA here is from genome assembly GCA_964359715.1 of uncultured Candidatus Saccharibacteria bacterium. Classification (GTDB taxonomy): domain Bacteria; phylum Patescibacteriota; class Minisyncoccia; order Phycocordibacterales; family Phycocordibacteraceae; genus Phycocordibacter. The sequence continues at coordinate 7,755 of CAYHUS010000035.1, read as the reverse complement.
TATGGCACCATCACTCACTCCCCAAGGCGCCGTTGAACTTCTTAAATCTAACTAGCGTCTAAGAGCTAAAAGCTGTAAGCTGGTTTAATGGCTCACCCCACGGACGATATTGTCGGGGCGATGCAGTCGCCCTCTCAAGAAGATCGCCAGCGCATACAAAAGGCGTACGATTTTGCGCATCGCGCGCATGGTGATGAAAAAAGAAAATCTGGCGACCCCTACATCACCCACCCGCACGCCATAGCTCTTCGACTCGCAACACTGCACATGGACACCGACACCATTGTGGCAGGCATACTCCACGACACTGTCGAGGATACGCCGGTCACCCCTGAAGAGATTGAACGAGAGTTTGGTGGGTCGGTGCGCTATTTAGTTGATGGAGTAACCAAACTTTCAAAACTCAAGTATCGCGGCCTCGATAGAAACATTGAATCCTTACGTCGTTTGCTCATCGCGACCGCGAACGATATCCGCGTCATTATTATCAAACTGGCAGATCGTCTCCACAATATGGAGACTCTCTCACACGTTGCCCCAGAAAAGCAACACCGCATCGCAAAAGAGACCATGGAGGTCTACGTCCCCATTGCAGAGCGGTTGGGTATGGGAATGTTCCGTATGATGCTTGACGACCTCGCGTTTAGAGCGCTTGACCCAAAAGGCTATGACGAGGCTGTGGCGCTTTTGAGAGAAAAAAGAGAGGAGATGGAAGAGTCACTTGAAGAGGTGTTGAAGGATATTAAGCGCCACCTTGCAGAAGGCAAACTTCGCACCTTCCGTACCGAAATGCGCATCAAGGGGGTACACAGCTTTGCACGGAAACTAGAAGAAAAAGAAGGAAACGTAGATAAAGTGTTTGACCTGTTTGCGATACGCATTGTCGTACCAACTGTCGAAGACTGCTACCGAGCGTTTGGTATTGTTCATGCAGCTTTTCGTCCCATGCCGGGGAGGATCAAGGACTATATCGCTTCACCAAAGCCGAATGGGTATCGCTCGCTCCACACGGTAGTGATAACGGGACACAACGTCGCCGTCGAAGTTCAGATACGCACCGAGGAGATGCACCTCGAGAGCCAGTACGGCGTCGCGTCTCACTTTAGCTATAAAACGGGAGTTGGTAGCAAAGATCTCGCTGGGACCAAGTGGATTCGCGCTGTCGTTCCTCGTCTTATGCACACTAAAAGCACCGAAGCACCGCACACACCATCATGGCTCAAAGACCTCGCCCACGTTGCCAACGAACATAGCGCGGAAACGCTTGAGGAGGCGCTGAAGCAGGACTTTTTTGCGGAGCGCATGTTTGTCTTTACTCCGCAGGGCGACGTGATAGACCTTCCCGTTGGAGCTACACCCATTGATTTTGCATATGCGATTCACTCAGACATTGGCGACACGATGAGTGGCGCACGCGTGAATGGCAAAATGGTCTCGATAGACTCGGCGCTCCACAACGGCGATAAGATCGAAATAATTACAAGAAAATCAGGACTCCCAAATAAAAAATGGCTCGAGATCGTAAAAACTGCAGGCGCCAAAAAGCACATCAGGATGGCGCTCGCCCGCGGCGAACAGCAAAAACGAGGTTAGATTGAAAATTGCTGCGGATTAAAACCTTCGTCCTCGCGCTTCACAAGCTCTTCGCGCGGCACATCGTCCTGCATCACCAGCGGCTCTTCTTGTGCGGGCTGCGGCTCAGCGTTTTCAGATATTCGACGTTTCTCACGCTCAACCATCTGATTGAGGATGGTACTTAGATCCTCTGGCGAGAAATAGCTGATGATAATTTTGCCCCCTGCGTCTTGAGGCCTAATCTCAACCTTGGTGCCCAATGACTCTGCAAATTGAAGTTCCATTTGCTCTAGCTCTGGCGTGATGTCACGCTTGCGTGCTTTCTCAACGGCAATGTCACGAGTTATTTTTTCAACTTCACGGACCGAAAGCTTGCGAATTTGAATGTCGCGAAAAACTGCGTCCTGCTCTTCGGGTCGGTCAATGAGCATTAAAAGCGCGCGAGCATGACCCTCGGTGATGGCCCCACCAACCACACCTTGCTGAATCTTGTTTGGGAGCATAAGGAGACGTAGCGAGTTTGATACGTACTCGCGGCTCTTCCCCACCTTTTTTGCTATCTCCGTGTTGGTAAGTTTGAATTCTTCCTGCAGCCGCTTAAAGGCTCGCGCACGGTCAATGGCATTAAGATCTTCGCGCTGGACGTTCTCGATAATTGCTAGCTCGAGCTTCATTAATGAGTGCTCTTCTCCAGAGCGAATAGTCACAGGCACACGAGCTAGTCCCGCAAGCTTTGACGCGCGAAAGCGTCTCTCTCCTGCTATAAGCTCGTAAAATGACTGGATGCCACCGTCCTCCTTTGTCTCCTCGACACGGGTAACGGTAAGCGGCTGTAGTATCCCGTACTGCCTAATCGACTCAGAGAGCGCCTTGAGTCCTGACTCATCAAACTCGGTGCGCGGCTGAAAAGGGTTGGGCCGTATTTTATCCACTTCTATCCAAAATATCGCGTCCCCATCAAATTGAGATTGCTGTGCCATACGGGGATTTTAGCACGCAGGCTGCAGCCGTCCGCAAGAATACGCGATACGCACTGTGTCAATATTGCACCCCCTCTCATGCGGGTCTAGAATGTCCCCATGGGTAAAGAAAAACCTCACGTTCTCACTAATGATGAAAAAATTATCGCTCGCATTAGTGAGCTTAGAGAAGCGCTCGGCATGTGGCCAAATTCAACCTTAGAGCAGATGGTGCGGAGGGCGCAAGAAATGAGCACTGCAATTCGAGATCATGCACACGAGACTGACGCGATAAAATCTGAGGCTGATGCAAAAGTCGCCTCAGCCTTGCAGGCAGCAGAAGATAAAGTTCGTGTGGCTCAAGAAAAACTAGAAAGCGCAAGGCCCATGCTACTGCAGTCAGAGCGAACACGAAAAGCAGGCCATCAGCTTTTGGGACACTAGTGAGTGTTGGCGGGTTTGTAGTATAGTGTCGCTGTATGCCCGGGTGGCGTAATGGTAGCCGCGCACGACTCAAAATCGTGTCCAGCAATGGGTGTGAGTTCGAGTCTCACCCCGGGCACAATAGAAGAGACTAATTCAAAGTTGGCCGGACTTTCGAAGGAGAACGATTCTGATGTCGCTTTGTGACCAGAATCGTTCGGGAGAGAAAGGAATCAAACCCGGCGCACTCACAGCATGATTAGGTCCAGCACCGAGGGTTATTCTTTAATGATATTATTGACGTATAATAAACGAAAACGATCCGTTAAACTCAGATATTAATCAGGAAGAGCAGTCTGGTACAAATACTCCTGCAATCCCAGAAGGAGAAGATGATGAACTGGGTCCTCCTCGATTTTCACCCCCTCATATAATTTAGTCTCTCAAACGTTTTCTAGCGATATACATGACAGCTGCGCTAAGCGTGCTAGTCGCTGCAAATACTGCCAAGAGAGCTGGAGCGCCAAAAGTGAAGACGAGAGGCATTATTACCGCAGCGAGTGGACCACCCAGAATAGGTGTCATACCAAGGACAGTAATGATGGTTCCCATCATTACGCCCGTGATGATTGAAGTAAGTAGGTCACTCCGTCCGATGAAATTGTTTAAGCGATCTCGTAGTGTAGGTGTGTATGCACGCTTGGCAAGCGCACCTTTCTCATGGTCGCTTTTTGTGCCTCTAACAGCTTCTCTGAGGTTACTATCGGTAGTAGCAGAGATTGTGCGAATCTCGTGCTGTGATGCACCCCCCTCTATCGGTGCAAATACAGAGCGCTCTCGGACTGATGTTTTGCGGTCAATTTGAGTGTCCTCGTGTAAGCTGGTCGATGATCCAGCCACTTCTTTAGAGTTCCCCATATTCCGACAGTATACACTATTGAAAGGAATCTGTCAAGTCCCCCTGTGTAACCCTCTACACATCCTAAAATATCCATATTTTTAGGCACCAAACCCAAGACACTGTTTGAACCAATTCTCTGGGTGGTTCCACTTGAGTGAGAGGATCACGGAGGTGAGAATTGAGGTCGTTTCTGCGCCTCTTTGGGTCTTGGAGCAAAAGGAGGCACGGCGTTTGATGACCAAATATCTAGTGCACGCTCGGCCTCGCTGTTGTCGGGGGGATGCTGGGATGGTCAAGGAAAGTGAAGTACTTTTGTTTGTTTCGTCTCAATGATTTTTTGAGTTTCTGGAGTCGAGCGCGGTGAGTTTTTTGGAATACTTGAAACTGTGCGTGACATCTCATATATGGTGACACCCCTTTTTATTGCATTATTGTATCCGGTCATTGGTTTGGAAGGAGTATTTCTTGTCAATGCGATTCTCGCAGGATTGCTTCTACTATACAGTTTATATATCTTCTTTGTGCTACCTCGGATAAATAGGTAGGGTCGCCCTCGCCAAACATCCCTCATTTTTTGAACCCCCCCGCGCGAAAAAAGAAAGCATGGTGGCAGGGACGAGGGCGACCGCACGCGCCTCGCGGCGGGCGCAGGGCGCGCGTCTCGCGCGCAAAGAACGCCGAGTCGACGCCTCGTCGTACTGTCGAGTGCAAGCGAGGCGCCGGTATTGCTAGCAATTCGCTTTAAAATAGGTTCGAGTTAAACTGTAAAGAAGCACGTATGAACCGACGATCCGTCGAAGGCACACACTATCCAGTTATTGTTGCTCTCGACAGGATGAGTCGTGAACGCGCGATCCCGCGCCCGCCGCCACGTGCAGGCCACGGGTGGGGGTTTAAGGGTCACACCTTGGTGACAC
>CAYHUS010000035.1:0-2970 GCA_964359715.1 uncultured Candidatus Saccharibacteria bacterium | reverse complement strand
AAACAATCAACTTTTATTTTGGCCCCCCACAGTTTGTGGGGCCCCCCCCGCCGGCGGTCCGCGCGACAACTTGCTGGCAAGGTGTGGGGATTTAAGGTACACACGTTGGTCACCCGTTATGGGTTTTCTATTATCCCTGCGCTCAAGCAATTTGGAAAAGTTTTTCTTGATATGAAGTACTTTGACACACCGCCCACGGTGATCGAGCATGTGCGAGCCGCATTTCAACACGGTGCTGATATGGTAAGTGTCCATGCACGAAGCGGGCCCGTAGCCCTCAAAGGTGCCGTCGCTGAGCAAAAAAGAAATACCTATGTGGTTGCGATTACTGATCTCACTTCACAAACTGACTCATCAAAAGTTCTTGAGCTTGCGGCACTCGCACATGCTTCAGGAGTTATGGCTATAGTTTGCTCTGCGCACGAAGCTCGAGAAGTTCTTTCGCGTCATCGTGACGTCTTGGTGCTCACCCCTGCTATCCGCCCTGAGGGGGCACCAGCTGACGATCAGGTACGGGTAGCAACCGCACAAGAAGCACTTGAAAATGGGGCGCACTTATTAGTAGTTGGGAGGCCAATTACTAAGGCTCCCGATCCTCGAAAGGCGCTTGAAGCGCTTATTCCCCCTTCTTGGTCAAAAGCGAGTGCACCTCTCTCGATAGTGCCTCAACATCACGAATAGCTACCTCTGTTCTCTCTGAAGCAATTTTTGAAACAGTAGCAGCAAGAAGTATAAATGAGACAAGCGATTGTAGTGCGGCAAAAAAGCGCGACACGCCAATGGGTATTAAATCTCCGTACCCTAATGTGGTGCCCGTGATCACGCTAAAGTACAGCGCGTCATACCACGCAAGAGGCGAGGTGTCGTGCGTGTAGGTATGTACCACTCCGTGCTCAGGTACACGATCGAGAAAAAGATAAATAACCGCAAACACTGCAGCGTTTAACATCCACGCACCAAAAAGCTGTGCGTAGCTCATTGAGCCGAGACTTTTTGTAAATGTGGATATGCGCCGCTTGAGCATTTATATCTTCCCCACCATGCTCATGTCGCCCCCTTTGAGCGTATCTCCCCCCGGTTGCCACTCTGCGGGACATACTTGTCCGCCGTGTGTCTTAACAAATTGTGCCGCTTGAAGTTTGCGTAAAAGTTCCTTACCAGACCGACCAATACCGTTGTCGTGCACCTCTGCCGTCCTCACAATCGAATCTGGATCAATAATAAACGTCCCGCGAAGCGTCAAGCCCTCATCCTCAACATGATCAAGTCCACGGTTTGATATCCTAACGCCAAACGCATGCGCGATTCTCCCTGAAGGGTCTGACCCCATGGGGAATTGAATTTTTTGTATTGAAGGTGATGTGTCGTGCCACGCTTTGTGGGTAAAGACAGTATCGGCACTCATCGAAATAACCTCAGTCTCAAGCTTGGTAAACTCTGGATACAATGTCGCAAGCTCCTCAAGCTCTGTCGGACACACAAAGGTAAAATCTGCTGGATAGAAAAAGAGAACAAGCCACTTGTTCTTGTAATCTGAGAATCGAGTTTTCTTTACCTTATCGTCTTGGAAGATCTCAAACTCAAAATCTGGGACAGGATGCCCCACCTTTATCATCGAAACAAAACCCGTTGACTCCGATGTCTCATTTGTCATGCATGCGTTCCCTAGTATATAACGAATGTAGTATACCATGGGGACACAAAGGATAATCGCGGTAGTGGGACCTACCGCCGTTGGGAAAACTGCCTTGGGCATAGAACTAGCTAAAGAACTGGGGGGCGAGGTTGTGTCAGCGGATAGCCGCCAAGTGTACCGTGGACTTGACCTTGGGACTGGCAAGGTAACTCTGAGTGAGACAAAGGGTATACCCCACCACCTTATCGATGTCGCAGAGGCTGGCACTGTCTACAATGCTCACGACTTTGTACGGGACGCTAGGCAGGCAATTGGCGAGATTGTGACACGAAATAAAAAACCAATTATTGTCGGGGGTACTGGATTTTATATTGACGCGCTCTTTGGAAAATTAGCTTTGAGCAATGTCCCTCCAAACACTGAGCTTCGCAAAGAACTAGAAACACTCTCGCTCAGCGAGCTTCAAGAAAAACTTAAACGTGTAGACCCTGATCGATATGCGACCATTGATACCTTAAACCCTCGTCGACTTGTCCGTGCCATAGAGATCGCATCTAGTGCGGAGAGTAGAACTACTGTGACACAAAACACACCATACGATGTAGCATGGATCGGGCTCACCCTACCACTTCAAAAGCTAAAAGAAAAAATTAATGTGAGGCTACTCTCACGACTAAGCGCCGGCATGCTAGACGAGGCTCGCTCGCTACATACAAACGGCGTGACGTATGAATGGATGGAGACCATTGGACTTGAGTATCGGTACATGGCGCGCCACCTGCAGGGACTTATTGAGTACGACGAGATGGTATCGCTCATCACTAGCGAATCAATTAAATATGCTAAACGGCAAATGACGTGGTTTAAAAGAAACAAAGATATCGTGTGGCTCGACGCAGACTCTCCTACCCTCCTCCCACAGGCGCTGGCTTTGACTGCATAGGGACTTGGTTACCATAACTTCTGTTATCCAAAGTGCACCCCGTGCTTGAGCTTCTATTAGTGCGACTACATCGCGCAACATCAATTGAATATGTGCCTCGTGACGTATGTCCGTAGTAGCACGGGGTAGATCCGTTGTAGCTTACGCTTGGATTACTGCGGTAGCATCCGTATCTATCTGATGCCATAAATCTTGTGTCAGCGGGAAGTCCGTACCTTTGTGCAAGTTCAGGCCACGTAAACTGCTCAGTAAGCCCAATGCCCCCGTCTTGTGGAGCTGCGACAGTAATCGGTGCGCACGTCTGTGCGGTACCACCTGCATTTCTACAGTTTAAATAATCTTGTGCCGTGACAATGGGTCGTCCACGAGCGTCAATCTCTGGGCCATTATC
>CAYHUS010000034.1:0-8326 GCA_964359715.1 uncultured Candidatus Saccharibacteria bacterium | reverse complement strand
CTAAAGTAGTAAAAAAAGAGATTCGCATTGGCTGGAAGTGGATTGTACTTGGCTCAGTAATTCTTGCTATCGTATCGCTCATCCCACTTCTTGGATGGATTGTTGCTGCAATCGTATTTCTAGCTTCGCTTGGATCAGTAGCTAAGGAGCTGTACCACACTGCATCAAAGTGGAGGTAGTATGGACAAAATGCCGGTGAGACAAGATGTCTCACGCGATCAGGTTATCGCTCACATTCGAAGACTAACGACGTACGCAGGAAGGAAGAAGTACGTTGAGCTTGCGCGAAAAGGCGTGGCGCTTCAGAGGTTTTCAAAGGCAATGACGCCTCTTTTTCTAGAGCAGGTGGCAGATTCGTATGCACGTGCAATCATCTATCAAGATAGGCCATCAATTCAAAAGACACCCGAGGGTCCATGCAGAACAAGGCGTTAACAGCAAGGAAAAGTCGTGCTGTAAAAATAGTAGCGTACTTGAAGCGCGCATACCCAAAGCCGAAAAGCGAGCTTCTGTACAAGACTCGCTTTCAGTTTGTGGTGGCGGTCATGCTTTCAGCGCAGTGCACTGACAAGGTGGTTAATCGAGTAACACGTACGCTATTTAAGAAGTACAAAACCCCAAACGATTTTGCAAGAGCAAAATTCTCAATCTTGCAGAAAGAAATTTCCTCAATAACTTTTTATCGGAACAAGGCACGTCACATTATTGCTGCTGCGAAGCAGTTTTCTGGGCTTGGGTATGATGATCTTGTTGCACTCCCTGGGGTAGGATATAAAACTGCACACGTGATCCGTGGCGAGCTCTTGGGTGAGTATGACGGTATTCCCACTGATACTCACGTTAAACGCTTTGCTCAACGTTTTGGGCTCACCAGACACACCGATCTTAAAAAAATCTCAAAGGACCTTGAGGCCTTGATACCGCAGAAGGACTGGAAGTATGTTAATAATGGCCTCGTACTCTATGGTCGCTACATCTGTCCCGCACGGCCTCACGACTGCCGAACGCACGGCCTTACAAAGGCTACGGGTATCGGTGCTGGCGCACTACAAAAGCCACGGTAGGCATAACTTGCCGTGGAGAAAAACTAGTGATCCTTGGAAAATTCTTGTCTCCGAAGTCATGCTTCAGCAGACACAAGTCGATCGCGTCATACCAAAGTATCTCGCATTTATAAAAAAGTATCCGACTGCAAAAAAGCTCGCCGCAGCAGCGCTTCAAGACGTGCTTGTACTCTGGTCAGGCCTCGGCTACAATCGTCGCGCAAAGTATCTGTGGGAAGCGGCAAGGCAGTGGGGGGAGGTCCCACTAGAAGGTCTCTCTGGTGTCGGCCCATACACAGCGAATGCGGTGCGGGTGTTTGCGCATAACGAACCGCGAGTACTTATTGAAACCAACATTAGGGCAGTCTATCTCTATCACCTGTTTCCAAACAGAACAAACGTTCCCGATTCAAAGCTGCTGCCTCACATTACCGTACCGAAACATATTGAACCACGCGTGTGGTATGCAGCGCTTATGGACTATGGCTCTTATTTAAAGTCAAAACACCCAAATCCGTCTCGACGTTCAAAGCACCATGTCAAACAAAAATCGTTCAAGGGTTCTCTTAGAGAAGTGCGTGGTGCTGTGCTAAAGGCTCATCTAACAGGAACAAAGCTGTCACTGTTACCATTCTCAAAAGCTCGCATAGCTAAAGCGAAAAGAGAGCTTGCCAAAGAGGGGCTTATTTAGAGTCAACAATGGAGAGTGCAAGTGGAATACCAAGGAGCATAACAACTCCAAAGACTGCAAATGTCGTGTGGATGGGGAGCAACATAAGCGAAAGCGTGGCTACGATCGGCCCGACAATACTCCCTAATGGACGAAGCACTCTAAAGAAGGTTATGGTCGAAGTGTCTTTTTCGGTAACGTGCCGGAAGAAGTGAACCTCAGTCATGGACTCAAGCATGGCAGCACCTATACGCGACACAAACATAACGGCAATCCATGCATAGAACGACGCCCCGCTCATAAACGCCATCACCACAAGCGAGAGTGCAACGATAATAAAACCAACGGTCAAAAGTTCTTTTTCACCCAACCATCGATCGGCAATATAACCAAGTGGTCTCTCAAGAATAATGTAGGGGATCATGGCGACACCAAGAATGATGCCAATCTCGTCCCACCCGAAGCCTTCAAAAGAGAAAAGCAATATAGGCATGTAGATGCTCATCCATGAAAAGAAGACCTGCATGAGAAGGTGCGCTCCGGCGATTTTTTTAAGTGAGGGGTTCTGTGCGAGCTGTTCAGTGACGGTACGAGATTGACCATCTCGAGAGGGGAATGATATGCGTGGAAAAAACCAAAGTGAAAGAATAATAAATGGCACAAGTGCAAGCGCTGAGAACACGAATGCTCGATAATAGGCATCACCAATCACTATAAAGGCAAGTGAAAGTGACGCCACAAGCACAGCAGTATTTGTCATCGCAAGGTAGGTAGAACGAGTTGTCCCAGTTACTGACTCGCGCACTATCGAGGCTTCAATTAAAAGATCAATGCCAATAAACAGCGCGTATGCAAGCGCGCTGTACAGTGTAACCACCACAATAATAGCCGTTGTATCTGTGAGTATTGAAAGCCCAAGAAGGCACGCGATAATCGCTATGGCTAAGACCGAAATTGCATTTCTTGTCCCAAAGGAGCGGAACAGTGGTGGTGCCGCGTACAAGACGAGCGCAACTATAAAAGACGAAACTATAAATATGTACCCAACATTCTCGACACCAACAAAGCGTGCAAGAAATGAAGAGAGAACAAAGGTGACAAGGTAAAAGTGATACTGTGCAATAAAATTACCTATGTGCAGTATGCTCCTGCCAAAGAAACTAACCATTTAGTCAGTATACCTAAGCTCCTTGCTATTGTCTCTCGCGATACTGACGAATATTTTCTCTTGCTTCGTCAAGTTTTTTTACCAGCTCTTTATGAAGTGCGTCTGATACGTCAAATACATTTCTAGGACCGCGCACCAGCGGTGCCCTTGAAGCATCTGCAACTATATGGAGCCCAACTCGCCTTACTGGTGGGGTGCCATCGTCAAAAACTTCAAGTGCTCCAACCATAACATCACCAACGCTTGTTTGAATTATCTGCCAGTCGCCCTCCTTTACAGGAGCATTGTCTCCATAGTAGGCACGTGCGTACTCTTCTGCACGACTCACAATTTGATCAAATACTTTTCTATCTGCACGAGATAAAGGTTTTGGGTCCCTGTCAGGGAGTGTTGCTTCTTTGTTTCGTTTGTAGGGTTCTCCGTCCATAATTGTTTAGGTTATTTAACTGTGCCAGCCTCTGCCTCCAGGCATTCCAGCTGCAATGATAAGTACACCAAGAATGCCTAGTACAATCCACCCGACACCTAGTGGCCAGACCCAAAGTGAGACTCCAAATATAGTTGAAAATACATGGTTGATGCTCCCCAAGAATGCAAGATCGGCAACCACCCACGTTGCCGTTACGCTGAAGACAAAACTGTTGATGCTTCGATCTATTTTACCTATGACACGAGCTACATCTTCTGAAAGTCCCACAAGACCACCCCACCTAGCTCGTCTTGCTTCTTCTCTCTCGGCGCTTTCTCTTCGCTCTTTCTGCTTTCTATTATATTCTCTTTCCTCAAAAGATTCATGATCAATCTGTGCCGCTGCAAACGGGAGAAATAGTGACTCAACCCTCGGAGCTACAAGCAGTGCCGCTTCTTTAGGCGCGTTGTAAGATTTCTGAGTAAGCTCAGACTCAGAAGGAGACAGGAGATATGAAGACCCTTGCTCCACTTTCATGTGGAGAGTATATCATATAATAGTCAAAATGTCAATAACGCCAAGACGGCGCCCCTACTAGACACCAATCAAGACAGGGATGACCATTGGACGCTTTGAGGTTTTCTGGAAGAGGTACCGCTCCACGTTATCCGTGAGTTGAGATTTGACGATCTCTAGATCTACCGGATTCATACCCTGTGTCATGTCTTCAATGGACTTTTTGACCAAGAGTCGCGCTTCAGAGAGGAGTCCCTGAGACTCGCGAAGGTATACAAACCCGCGAGAAATAATGTCAGGCGACTTCTTGAGTGTGCCTGTACGGAGATTGACTGTCGCGATAATGACAAACATCCCATCCTTAGACAGCGCTTGCCGGTCACGAATTACCACCTCCTGCATATCGCCAACTGAAAAGCCATCTACCATCATAGGGTGCGACGGGACTTTTTCCTTGCGGACTACAAGCTCTGTGCCGTTTTTGATCTCGATAATTGAGCCGTTATCAGGTAGGACAACGTGATCTTTGGGGAAACCAGAAGCTATCTGTGCCTGTGCATGAAGCCGCAACATAAAGTGGTGTCCATACCCTGGCATAAAGAAGGTAGGGTTAATCTGTTCTCTCATCCACACCAGCTCTCCGGTGTTACCGTGACCTGTCGAGTGAACATCAGATGAACGGTAGTGAACAATTGAGACGCCATGACGCATAAGGTTGTCCTTAAGCTTTTGCACGCGCACCTCATTTCCAGGGATGACGGATGAAGAGAGCACGATGGTGTCGCGATCAGTAAAGGTTACGAACTTGTGTTTTTTCTGCGCTATACGCATGAGGGCAGCAGTCTCTTCACCTTGCGAACCTGTAGCAATAATAACTATCCTGTCTGGAGGGTAGTCTCCAATTTGCTCAGCGGGGATAATGGTGCCCTTTTGGGGAGTAAAGATGTTGGCGCGCTCTGCAATCTCAATGTTAGTTTTTATTGAGCGCCCTTCTGTCACAATCTTTTTACCCAAGTTCTCAGCAGCCTGAATGATACGAATCATGCGCTCAAACTGAGACGAGAACGTTCCGATTATGAGCCGCCCCTTTACGCTGCGGATAATATCCTCGATAGTTTGGTAAACACGCTGCTCTGGAATGGAGAAACCATCTTTCTCTGCATTTGTTGAGTCTGCAATGAACAGGATGTTTTTGTCTTTGCTCAATCGGCCCCAATTTTTTTGCTCTTTTTCTGACGGCTTGCCATCGTCATGCTCAAGGCGCAAGTCACCTGAGATAACAATGTTACCGTGCTTGGTCACAATCGAAATTCCCATAGAGTCTGGTATAGAGTGGGTGACAGGAAACGACTTAACCGTGATTTGAGGTCCACCAGCTTTGCCGATCATGAACGACCCATTTGGTTCGACCACGTGCATATCAATCTGTGGCAAGTGAGGAAACTCCTCTTGCCGCTTTTTGATCATAAGTGATGTCAAATGTTGCGTGTAGATTGGTGGGTTACCAATTCGATCAATGATGTACGGGATACCACCTATGTGGTCAAGGTGCCCGTGCGTGATGATAAGGCCAAGTATTCGCGCCTTGTTATCCTCAAGCCAGCGGGTATTGGGGAGCACGTAGTCAATACCTGGGGCCGAGTCTTCACCCATAAACTGAAAACCAGCGTCAGAGATAATAATGCCTTCGGGAAGTTCGACTGCAATCATGTTGCGACCGACCTCTTCAACACCGCCAAGCGGTATGATTCGTACTGTGTCTGCATCAATCTGAGGGAGGTCTACGCGCTCGCGTGGTTCCGGCTCATTAACTGGTTGGCGAGGCATGACTGGTGGCCGCCTAAAGTGCCCCCTGCTCTGAGCGCCTCGGCCCCCACCTCGCCTAAATGGCCGAGCGTGCTTATGGTCGGGTCGTGCGGTCTGTGGTGCTCCATGACTTGGAGCCGTACCGTGGCCCAGAGAGCGGTGAAATGGTCGGCGGCCTCGTGGCCCTCCGCTTGGTCCCGCTGAAAAAGGCCGTCGGTGTGTCCGAGGTCCTGAAGAATTGTCGCCCTGATTGGACTGTGGTGGAAGTGGATTCATAATCTGTCTAACGTTCTTTGAGTAACATTTAATAATTATTCTGCAAATATTGGCCACACGCGCTCTGTGGCGAGATACCACTCTGTACTGTTCGCAAACCGATCTGATGGTGTTGCTATGGTACCGAGCTCAATGCCAGAGACCTTCTGCGGTGTGAGATACAGAAAGTGTGGTGAGTACAAAAACACTGCAGCGACCTCGTCTTGTATTATGCTTGCTGCTTCCTCTGCCTTCTCGCGACGAGCAGCTACGTCGTCTATCCCTCGAGCGTCGGTGAGTGCCTTATCGACTGAGATATTAGCATACAGAGCGATGTTGAGACCAGGGTCATTGCGCTGGGACGAGTGCCAAAAGGCAAAGAGGTCTAGGTCACGACCGACTATCTCCCCAAAGAGGAGTGCGTCATATTTTCTCGGTCGTATCACATCTTGTTGAAGATCATTTTGGTCAAAGAGCTGTACTGAAACCTCCGCACCCAGCTCGACCCATGTGTCACGCACTGCTTCTGCAAGTGCCTTGAGTTCTGGAGCGTTGCTGGTCGTAAGCGTGAAAGAGAGGCGCTTACTCCCACTCTTCAGCTTTTTTACAAATACGCCATCTTCACCCTTGGTCCAACCTGCATCGGTAAGTAGTGCCGTTGCGTGGGCAAGTCGTTGGGCGGCATCCTCGCTAGAAAGTACCTCGTCTGTACTCTTTGGTGGGAGTGGTCCCTCGATAGGCGAACCGTAACCTCCAATCAGTGTATCAACTATTGTTTGTTTGTCAAGGGAGGCGTTAAGCGCCTCTCGAACAATTCGATCTGCAAATACGTCGTTGTTGTTTTGATTGAAAAAGACCCCAAAGACTCGTCCAAGAATCGCCTCGTTTACCTGTCTGCCCTGCGCGAGGTCTGGGGGGACAGAATGCACCGCAAGCGATGGATCTTTCTTGGCTTCTGCGGCTAGCTCGTCGATATCGTTAAAGAAGGTAAAGCGCATACGCGAGAGGTATGGTGTTGCGTGTCCTCTGAGCCATGCCGAGAGCAACATCTCTTCGGGAATGCCCGCTTCTGATGAGTACAGTCGCTCAATACTAAACGGGCCCTGTCCTACTGGCTCAATATTAAGCTTTGAGAAAGGAAACTCCTCTGGATTTACTGACTGCCAAAGATGTTTAGGGAGTATACCGAGCGTAGCGTTTGCTAGAAACGGGGCGTACGGCTCTTTGAGCGTAAATGAGACCGTGCGACTATCAACGACCGTCACTGCCACCCCTTCCCAATTAGCGCGCTTAGGGCTTTTGATAAGTGGATTTTGCGCAAGGAGCACGGTAAACGCGACGTCCTCTGCACTCACCGAAGTGCCGTCGTGAAAGAGTGCGTCGCGCATGACAAAGGTGTAGGTAAGCTTGTCATCTGAGATTGTATAGCTTTCAGCAATATCTGGGACAAGAGTGCCGTCAGGTCTCTGTCGGAGGAGCCCGCTAAAAATGAGTGAGGTGAGGTCTCTGTCTGCGTCAGAGACTGCAAGCACTGGATTAATAAACCGCGGAGTACCGACAATGCCCTCGTGATATTCTCCTCCGCGTGCAGGAACCTCAACGGTAAAGGTGAGCGACACTGCCGCTAAAAGCCATACCAGAGCAGCAGCCATAACTACGCCTAAAAACCCAAGCACCATCCAATCTGATGCTGAAAAAGGAAGTGCCCGTATGCTACTGATGAGGCGAGACCTCATAAATATTCAAATCAATTGCCTAATGAGCGAGTAGTTTAATGTATGAAGAGAGCCGCGAACGAGGTGAGGGCGAAGAGAACTCCGAATACGATTGTAGCACGAAATAAAAGGAGCTCGCCGCCGCGGCGTTTATAAAACGTCACATTGGCGGTATCAATAAACGCGCCGACTCCCGCACCACGGGACTGAAGAAGCACTGCGCCGACAATAAGAATAGAGAGGACAAACTGAACAACGGGGAGAATGCCCGCAAAATAGGAAAGTAGTAGTGTCATACGATGCGAACATGGTAGCATAATCGCCCCCAATCAACAATATTTGACGCCTTTCGACCCTGTCATTATAATGCCTCCATGATGAAAAAAGGGAAGAAAACAAGGGTAGTCAAGAAAAAAAGCGCCCGCCCGCAGGCAAAAAAGAGCCCAATGGCAAAGGCGGCAAAGGGTATGGGCCCGCTTATGCCACTCAATGACAGGGTAGTCGTACGCCCACTCTCATTAGAGGAGATGGGTACCACAACGGCTGCGGGGATCATTATCCCTGACACCACAAAGGAAAAGCCAGAGCAGGGAACGGTGATTGCCGTAGGTCCTGGGAAATGGAACGAAGATGGTGATGCGCGTATCCCCGTAGCAGTATCCGAAGGAGACCGCATCATGTTCTCAAAGTATGGATACGACGAAATTAAGATTCAAGGGACTACGTATTACGTGATTTCAGAAT
>CAYHUS010000033.1:2133-8353 GCA_964359715.1 uncultured Candidatus Saccharibacteria bacterium | reverse complement strand
ACGTAAGCTCGAATCTGGGCGCCATATAGAGGTCAAGCTGAACCGTCCCAATCGCGTACGCCTTCCCAATGACTGAACGAACATAGATATCTCCCTTTGGCCCATAGTGTGCTGCACCACCTTCTTCAATTTCATACCTAACTCCTGACTTATCAAGCGCCTCTTTGGTAAGTCGTTCCGCCTCCTCCCACATCGCATCATCGCCGTGGTATTTATCGCGAAGATTTTTTGGATCGCGAGTGCCATACACTACCCACCAATCTTTGATGCCAAGCTTTTCATAGTAGTACTTGTGCATTTCAAATACTCGCAAAAATTCCTCCACAGCTTCTTCTGGTTGCACATAAATATGCGCGTCGTTTTGGCAAAAGCCACGGGTACGCATAAGTCCATGGAGCGTTCCTGACCGCTCAAAACGATACACCTGACCGTACTCTGCATACCTCACCGGCATATCTCGATAGCTATGGGGCTGGCTCTTATAGATCATGTGCGTGTGTGGGCAGTTCATTGGCTTGAGATAGTATGCCTCGCCCTCTATCTCAAACGGTGAGTACAAGTCCTCTTTGTAGTAGGGGAGGTGTCCAGATATTTCAAATAGTTCCCCCTTAGTTATGTGTGGAGTAACTACGTGTTGATATCCCCACTTTTCTTCTGTCTCGCGCGCCCACTTATCAAGTTCGTGACGAAGAATTTCTCCCTTTGGGAGCCACAATACTAACCCCTGTCCAACTTCCTCAGAAAAAGCAAAGAGTCCAAGTTGTTTACCAAGGATTCTGTGATCTCGCTTTTGAGCTTCTTCACGTTGCGCAATCACTGCATCAAGCTCTTCTTTAGAATTGAATGCAAGGCCATAGATACGGGTGAGCATCGGGTTTTTCTCATCACCGCGCCAGTAGGCACCAGCGATTCGGTCAAGTTTGAATGAGTCTGGTGCAATGTCCTTGGCAGGATTCTCAACATGGCCGCCACGGCAGAGGTCGGTATAGAAACCAGATTTGTAGAACGACACTTTCTGTCCGTCTTTAGTAAACTCGTCAATCAGCTCATGTTTGTACTGGTTGTCAGGGTACGCAGCTTTTGCAGAGGCAGCGTCAAGCTCAGAGCGTTCAAAGCTTTTCCACGAAGGGAGGAGCTTGCGCATCACTTTCTCAATCTTGGGGAAATCCTTCTCAGTCGGCTTATCGGTTGGGAAGTCAAAGTCAAAGTAAAATCCATCATCAATGGCGGGGCCGATAGTTCTTTTAGCATCTGGATACAGCTCAATAATCGCTGCCGCTAACAGGTGTGCGAGGGTATGGCGTTTGTGTTCTAACTCTTGGTCCATGATCTTGAGTATAGCGCTTTTAAATAAAAAATCCCGCGGAAGCGGGGTAGTGTTCGTACGCACGAAGACCACCCCGCTAGCGGGTTGTGGTAGTCGTGGTAAGAATAAAAATCACCTATTCATAGTACTCCACACCTTTTTCTCGTCAAGGGTTTGGCTGTCTGTTGTTGACATACCCTCAAATATTTTCTGAAACTTTAGTTTTCCCATTAAAATTGTTGACGCGTGTCGAAGAGCGGTATACGGTGAGTGTATGTCTCTTGAGAGTACCGCGTACTCCAATCCATCAAGAATTCTTGAAGGCGAGGGGTGCAGGATACTCAAAACGTATGCCCCACCAGCCCCCTCGCTCTACGCACTCAATCAGTATAAGCGCCTACGGCCAAGTGATAGGCAATTTATAGAACGATTTGTCCAGCAGGCACACGACTATCTAGAGAGTCCGACCATACTCGACAATTTTGGTCCAAACCACAACGAACGACGCCAATGGCGTCGTTTTATTTTGGATAAGTACGGACCAGAAGTGCGCGAGTACCTTGGGCAAAACAAACTACGCGCCAACACGATTACCATGTTTGTCATGTCATTTGAGATGAGCATAGATATTTTGAATAGGGCAAAGATTCACTCACCCGAGGCCAACCGCCTCCGCAGTCTATACGCACAGATCCCGCAGGCTGACCTTATGCAGTATTCAAACCTTTCACGCGTAGGCAAGATGCGTGTGGTAAGGAAGCTTGAAGAGGTGTGCCGTGGGGTGCTCAACGCATTCCCAACAATAAACTAAAGCCCTCGGGCGGCATCGGCAACAACAGAACGTTGGCCGTTTCTGTTTGATATCTTGCCTTTGATAACGACTGGCTTGCCAGACGCAAATAAATCTTTTTTCTCTTGAAAAAGTTTTGGAAAGATAACAGTCTCAATGGCACCGTCTCGGTCAGTTACTGTTAAAAACGACATGCGCCCACCATTTTTTGTCAAAATAATCTTTGCTTGATCAATCACACCTCCGATGACGACTGGGTACCCCTCGCGCTCTTCCTTAAGAGCGGCGCGTATTGATCCGCGATATTTTTTTAATCCCTCAACAAACTGGTCTGTCGGGTGACCCGACACATAGATACCCAATAACTCTTTTTCCCACGTCAGTTTTTCAGTGAGCGTCGTCGTGTCGGTGGGAAGTGCGATGGTTGGTGTGCTCGAACTTACCGCAAACAGCGCGTTTTGATTTTGTGGCACAACATCTCTATGCTGGGCGGCGCTTATCTCCTCAACTTTTTGTAGCATAGGGCTTCTCCCGCCAAATCTATCAAGCGCACCAGATTTTATGAGCGACTCCATAGCGCGTTTGTTTATGGTGGTTTGTGGAAGTCGCGATGCAAAATCACCAAGAGAGGTGAATGGCCCGCTCTGCTCTCGCTCGACGATGATGGCTCGCGCCGCGCCATCGCCAAAGTTTTTGATCGAGTTTAATCCAAAGCGAATGGTTGTATTGTTTACCACCGTAAAGTCGTCATACGACTCGTTAACATCAGGTGGAAGGACGGTGATACCCATACGCTCGCACTCAGCGACGTGCGCGGCTATAGAATCAACGTCACCCGAGTCAGCGGTCATAAGCGCCGCCATGTAGTCAGCGGTAAAATTTGCCTTCATGTACGCTGTTTGGTACGCCACCTTGCCGTAGCTTGCCGCGTGCGCTTTGTTAAATCCGTATGCAGCAAATGGTTCAATCAACTTCCATATCGCTTCAGCTTTGTCCTTGGTAATTTTCCCAAAGGACAGTGCCCCAGAAATAAATTTTTCCTTCTGCGCCTCCATCTCAGTTGGAATTTTTTTACCCATAGCTTTTCGAAGGTTGTCTGCCTCGAGCCACGAGTATCCGGCGATGTGGATAGCCGTGAGCAACACGTCGTCTTGGTAGGTGATAATCCCGTACGACCGATCTAAGATCTCTCGCATACGCGGGTCGATGTAGGTGATGAGTGTGGGGCTATACTTGCGGCGGATGTACTCAGGAATAGACTCCATAGGTCCTGGACGGTAGAGCGCCACCATGGCGTTAATGTCGTGAATGGTAGTGGGCTTTAGGTCTTTGAGGTACCGAGTCATGCCACCGCCCGAGAGCTGAAAGACTCCCTCGGTCTCGCCGCGCGCGAGCATGGCAAAGGTGTCTTGATTGTCGACAGGAACGTTCTCAATATCAATGTGCGTTGTGACGCGTTTCTCCACACGCTCAACAGCATCAGCGAGTACCGCCAAGTTTTTTAATCCAAGAAAGTCGAACTTAAGAAGCCCCACGCCTCCGTACTCATCGGTCAAAGAGTACATATCATACTGAGTAATAATTTTTCCTCCGTGCGGGTCCATCTGGATTGGTGTGTAGTCGGTGATGGGGGCTGGTGCCACCACAACGCCCGCGGCATGTACCGAGATGTGTCGCGCGTTTCCTTCTATGCGCTTGGCGGTATTGATAATTATTTCAGCGTCCTCATCGCTTTTGTACAGCTTGCGTAGCTCTTCCTCAAGTTCAAGTGCGTGCTCGATGGTCATGGGGAACCCTTGGGATCCAAACGGAATAAGCTTGGCGATTCTATCTCCAATGCCATACGAGTAGCCAAGCGCGCGCGCGACGTCGCGCACCGCTGCGCGCGCCATCATGGTTCCAAAGGTTCCGATTTGCGCGACGTGATCCTCACCATATTTTCTCTTCACATACTCGACCATGAGGTCACGCTTGTTGTCGGCAATGTCCATGTCGATATCAGGTGCCTTGGGGCGTCCTGGGTTTAAAAATCGTTCAAAGGGAAGTTTGTACTCAAGCGGGTTGACGTTGGTGATGCCAGTTAGGTATGAGACAAGTGAGCCCGCGGCTGACCCTCGCGTAGTCGTTAAGATTTTTGCAGTGCGGGCATATGAGAGCAAGTCAGAAACGGTAAGAAAGTATGGCGCAAAGCCTTTGTTGTTAATAATGTCGAGCTCGTATCGGATGCGTTCAAGCACCTCAGTGGATTCAGTAAGTCCCCGTTTATGAATCCCAGCTTGGGCTGCTTTTTCAAGCTCTTTCTCGTACGTAGTCCCGTTTTCAATAGGAAACTTTGGGAAAATCCACGACCCCAACTCAAGCACAACCGTCGCCCGTTCGACAAGTTCTTCAAGATTTTTAACAGCGGCGGGGAAGTCGCGATATCGTTCTTCGAGCGTGGCGGGTGATGCAAACGCTCGGTCGTTGCCGTCCGCGACTGCGGTTGGGTCTTGGATACGTCTCACCACATCACGCGCGTCCTTATCATCAGGTTTGAGGTAGTAGGTGCCGTCCGATGCAATAAGCGGGAGATTAAGCGCTGCAGCAACGCCTGCAGTTCGCACTTGTCGCTCGTGCCCGCCATTCCACCCGAGGCGGGCGTATACGTTTTTGCTCCCCAAAGATTGTGACAGAGCTTCGACCAAGACCCCTGCGCTCGGTGCAATAAGTGCGGTATCAGGAATGAGTGCTGCAAGCCCACTGCCAAAACGTTCCAAGTACTCTTTGCGTACGCGCGGAAAGTTGAGTTCGCTCTTGAGGTGCATCTCTGATACAAGGCGCACGAGATTGTGATAGCCCTCGTTGTTGATCGCGATAAATACCAAATGGCCTGTTGCTCCGTCGATGTCGTAATCAGCGTCAACACCAAGAATCGGTTTAATGCCGCGTTTGGTGCACGTCTTGTAAAACTCAATAGCTCCGTAGAGGTTATTACGATCAGTGAGGGCCAAGGCTGGCATCCCAAAGTTTGCGGCCGTGTCAATGAGTACATCAATTTGAGGCAGTGCATTAAGGAGGGAATAGTGGCTGTGTGCTGAGAGGTGGGAGAAGTTCGCCATTACTATAAGAGTATCAAAGATGCTTAGATAGCGCCCATTTTTGATTATTTTTATTGTTTTGTGGATTCAAGCCTTTCTATTCGGTGACCTAATTGCTTGATCAATTTAGGGTGAGCTCGCAGAATTCCTACCATTGCCTCTATTTGGCTATCAGATGGATTTTCTGAATCTAGGATCTCGTTGAGCAATGTTGCCTCGTGGGGCTTGAGTGTCCCACTTTGCAATATTCTCTCAAATTCTAGTCGTACTTGGCTGTTTGGATCTGATGTTCCTGCAACGGTTTCATGGAAGGTCCGTGATTTTGAATTGTCCTTATAACGTGAAGCGTCCAGATACACTCTATTCGATCTTTTAACAAAGCTCGGTCGTTTTGAATATTGTGAATAATCTACCTTGTAACCAGCTCCCTTAAGCTCAGTCTCCCATCCTGTCCGTTTGAGCATGTGAATAGTTAGATGGTGAAGTGGTTTTGGATGACTGCCCCGTATCTTTTCTAACGCCGTGACGTGTGACTGCAACAACCCCTCAGCTGTAGTGCTACTTTGGCCAGCTAAAATTACCAGGCGTCTAATTTCTGCTGGCGATAGGTATTTGGTAAAACGTGGGTCATTTGTATAGCGCTCAATGTCGACAATCTTCTTTTTGAGTTGCGCATTTAATAATCTGTAGTCACCAGTCCGCTCTGCTATGTCAAACTGGAAGCGGAATCTCGGCCTCAATTCTCCATCTGTAAATTGCGAAAGAAGTGCAGCATCTTTTTGTTCAAATTTTGGAGTTATCCGAAATTGTTGAAATTTCTCCGAAGACTCATGCTGCATAGTATCTTTATAACGTTCATTTTCTTTGAATACAATTACCCCTGTTACCATGGGCTAGTGAGCCAAAAGTATATAGTTGGCATAGACGAAGTGGGGCGGGGACCCCTCGCGGGACCCGTGTCTGTGGGGATAGTGGTTGTTGAGAAGAGTTTTGACTTCTCAGTGCTCGGTGCGTTTACTGATTCAAAAAAGATGACCGAGAAAGCCC
>CAYHUS010000033.1:0-2123 GCA_964359715.1 uncultured Candidatus Saccharibacteria bacterium | reverse complement strand
CGCGCCGGGGGGCGAGGCGCGAACAAGAGGAGATCTCCGTTTTGGCGTCTATTCAGAGCCCGCATCTCTCATCGACGCAAAGGGGATTGTGCATGCGCTTGCCAGCTGTATCGCACAGGGTCTTGAAGACTTAGCCTGCAGGGCAGAAGAAGTTTCTATTTTTCTTGATGGGTCTTTAAAGGCGCCGCAGAAGTTTGAGTTTGAGTCACTTATAAGAGGAGACTCACTGGTGCCAGCAATCTCGCTTGCATCTGTGGTCGCTAAGGTAGAGCGAGATCGCTACATGGCGGGGGACGCGCACCTAGCGTACCCCTTATACGGTTTTGACAGACACAAGGGATATGGAACTCTACTGCACCAAAAAGCGATACAGATACACGGTCTAACCCCCCTTCACCGAAGAACGTTCATCAATTGACTTTTATTACTATTTATGATATAAATCATGAATGCCAGAAACACCTCCAGCTGTAAACGGAGCTCCAAAACAGGAGAACGGAGTGAGTCGAGAGGAGCTCAAAGATCGTGAGGACTTTGTCGGCTTTTCATTTGGTGAGCAAGTACTGAGACGTGCCCGAGCTCTTGAGCCTAAACTCTGGCCAAAAGCGCGCATGGAGGCAACACTAAACGAGCTCAAGCAGCTTGGATTCAAAAATATACAAGAAATGATTGAAAAGCACGTTGCCGTTTTGGGTGTTACTCCAGAGAAAATAAAAAGCACGTGCGAAACACTCAACAATGCGGGTCTTTCTAATTATGTCGATATTTTGCAAGATCAGCCAGTCATCTTTAGTCGATCGAGCAAGCTAGTAAGTGACGTAATAAAAGTGCTCGTGGCGTATGGGTTTAGCAATCTCAGTGCATTTGTATCAAAGTCTCCTTCGGTCTTGACGCTTGAGCCGCGAGACATCATCAACATCCAGTCTGTATTTATTTCAATGAGGTTTTCGCTTGACTCGTTTGTAAAAATGACTGAGGCAGTGCCCACCATTATTCTGTGTAAAAGGCTCGAAATGCAAAAGAGGTTGGAGTTCATCTCCAAGCTAAGGTTAAAAGACTTTAGAGCCTTTATAGTGAGCTCACCTTCAATACTCAGATTTAGTGTCAGCGTGTATGAGGAAACGATTAGAGAACTGACTTCATTAGGATTTAAACCAGTTGAGAGTATTCTTGAGTCTCGTCCAGACAACCTTACACTTGGCAAGAAAATAGGTGAGCGTGTCCGTTTTCTCAAGCGGTACAAGGTTGATGCAGTACGCGTGTATACTAAAGCGCCACGACTCTTTGCTCTGACAGAGGAAACTATCGCAGATAAAATAAACACCTTGCGCAAGCTTGGGTTAGATGTACCTAAAGTCGTACGAGCCGCTCCGCAAGCGCTCATGCTTTCAATTGATACGCTCAAGTCGCGCCTCGCACTTCTAGGCTCGCTAGGCTTTAGAAGCCCAGTAGACATTATTAATGGGTATCCAGCAGCAATAGGTTTGGCAGATGAGAATATTACAAGAAAGGTGCGTCTCATGACAAGGTTGGTGTATCTCTATAGAGAGAACCTTGGCACCACTGAGGATCAGTGTAGATCGAGAGCCACGGATATTATTCAGGCACACCCCATGCTCATTGGTTTTGGGCTTTCAAAGCTTTGGACTACTACACGAGTGATGCGTGCCTTACAACTCAATCCTGAAGGTGAGGGGCTTAGAGTGCTGCACAGACTGACCGAGCAAAATACTGAGGAGGTTGTTATTGCATTCAAAAGAATTTCACATCGCTTTGCAAAAAATCAAGCACCGCTTACAGAGGTACAGCGTGCAGAACTTATTAAGGCGCTCTTTGTTTCGCTTGCTGAGGTTCGTTCACAGAAACTTACACCCTCCCAACGAGCCAAGATTCTTGACAGCTACCGTTACAACAACAGTGACGATTCATCTGAGGGCGATACATTGGTATATGACACGTCGGGTGACCCTGAGATTGAAGCTGAATATAATGACCCAAAGGTTGTAGTACGGCTTGTAGAGACATACTTTCGCAATAAGAGGGGGGCATAGTTCTCCACTCCCTAGGTCTTTTGGCCTCCTATTCTTCGTGGTAGCATCAGCGCATGTCAGAAAATACACAGG
>CAYHUS010000032.1:0-8589 GCA_964359715.1 uncultured Candidatus Saccharibacteria bacterium | reverse complement strand
ACGATTGTCTGGTAAGAGCGCCACCTCGATATCGTCAGCAAAGCCGCCCATCTCCTCGTCGCGCGAGTTATCAAAAATCTCCCAAATAAGATGGTGGAGGCCATCAGGACCCGTGGTCCCGATGTACATTCCAGGACGCTTTCGTACTGGCTCAAGCCCCTCAAGGACTTGGATTTGCTCTGCGCCGTACGAGCCTTTTGATACATTTTTTGGTGTTTTTGCCATACAAAAAGCCACGCGGCGTGGTACCCACAGTATAGCATAAAACCCTTCTTAAAATTCGCGCTTAGCCTGTGACAACGCCGTCAAAATGCTCCTCGTCCCCTTGGGCATCTGCCTTGGTCTCGTGTATGGTCTGGTCTTTGTGGTGGGGCGGCGAGTAAAGCGTATAGAGCTTCATGGGCTCAGTTGGAGATGTGTTGATGATGTTGTGCCTGACGCCGGCAGGGATAACCACCACGAACCCATCTTTAATCTGATGCTCTTCGCCATTTAAAATCGCGACCCCTGTCCCCGCCTCACAGCGGATAAATTGATCGACGTCTTCGTGAACTTCTTCACCTATATCTTCAGTTGGCTTGAGGCTCATGACCACTAATTGCTGATTCTGTACAGTAAAAAGTACCTGCCTAAAATTGTCGTTATCAAGCGACATGGACTCGATGTTTGCTACGTACCCATTGCTCATGCCAACAGTATACCCTACCTACTCTCTCGATGGTGCGCGCGAAGCGTGGTCATAAGGACGATAAGTCCGACAAGAATAACCGCGGTCCCAAGGCTGAGCGCCGCCGCGCTCCCCCACGCCTCCCACAAAAAGCCGCCAACGACACCAGCAATAAGTGCGCCAAAGCCAAGTGCGGCGTTCATGTATCCATAGGCAAGACCTCGGTGGTCGGGACCAACAAGTTTAGAAACATATGAGCGCTGAACCCCGTCTGTGCACGCGGAGAAAATACCAAGGATCACAAAGCCCGCGATAAGCGAGGCAGCGTTCGTTGATGCAACAAGGAACGTGTAACAGAGGACGAGCGCCAAGTAGCCGAACACAATGACGCGCCCGCTCCCCACCTTGTCAGCAATCCTCCCCGCTGGCCACGACATAAATGAAAACGAGATATTGTAGACCATGTAAAAAAGTGGGATTGATGCTATTGAAAAGCCGAGCTCTTGAGTTTTAAACAGCATGACTGCAACAGGTAGCGTACCCATCGCAAGCAGAAAGACTGCAAACAAGTAGTGCCTCAAGCGCTTTGGCAGTACCGAATTTTTAGTTATTGAAAACCCGCCATGTGAGACAAGCCCATCTACATCTTTGACCCACATAAGAGACCCAACTGCTAATAGACCGATAACAAACGAAAGCATAAAGACGCTCTCAAACGCCCCTGGGTATGCGGAGAGCACAAGGTACGCAACCAAGGGGCCGATAAACCCGCCCATGGTATCGAGCGCGCGGTGGTATCCAAAAGACCACCCAACCTCGTCTTTACTCACCGAGAGCGAGATAAGCGCGTCTCGCGGAGAGTCGCGCACCCCCTTGCCAACGCGGTCAATGACGCGGAGCGCCGCGATATCAAACACACTCCCCGCAAAAATATAAAACGGTCGAGTAAAGACAGAGAGCGAGTAACCAAAGACCGCAAACACCTTACGCTTCGCGAGCGTGTCGGAGCGCTTGCCAGAATAAATCTTGATGAGGTTTGCCGCAGCGTCAGCCACACCCTCAACAACGCCCAAGGCACCCGCGCCAGTCTTTAGAACAGAGATAAAAAACGCAGGCAATACCGACAGCACCATCTCTGATGAGAGGTCGTTAAGGAAGCTCGTTATTCCTAGAAAGAATACGTTTTTCTGAAGGCCGAAGATCTTATCCTTCACCGATTACATGAGGCCGAAGCCTAGAAGCGCCAAGTAGCCACCCGCAACAAGTGCGATAATGCCCCACGCGCGGTACCACCAGCCAGAGCCAAGTGCCATAAACGTCCTGTTGAGCTTGCCGTCCGGCGAGTACAGCATGACCAAGCCCTTGAGAAGCACCAGCCATCCAACCAACGTAATGATAGTGGTAGGAAGCGTTGACCAATCATAGAAAGAGATCGCCATGAATAAGCCACCGAGCGTGATAAGCGCACCGATTGAATAGCGGAGCGGTTTGTCCTTGCCGATAAGGCGAGCGACCGAGACTATCTCATGTTGGCGCGAAAGCGCCAAGATGCCAGTAATAATTAGATATAAACCAAACACTCTCTCGAATAATAAAATTATGTCCATGGGAAAAGTGTACCACTCAAAAACATGCACCCGCTCAAATAATGGCTCACCTGTGTATGAATTGGGCGATTTGACATCTGCACACAATAAGCGTATGGTCACTCAATGTCTGAGAAGCGAAAACTAACGCGCCGCGAGATCATCCTCTACTCGCTGTTGTTTGCAAATATCGGATATCTCGGAAAAACCTTTTGGGATCTCAATGTCTATCACGACCTCGCTGACCTTGCCATTAAGGACGCGACGGGAGTCACCGCAGCGCAGTATGACCAGATAGCGTCTATCGAGCGCTGCACTAACCGCGGGAGAGCGTGGGTCGTAGTGCATCGCGGGTACTCTCAGAACAAAACTGGCGCTCTAGAAAAAGCTGTTGGCCATAACGAGACTGAATACAAAGAGTACCTAAGAAACACTAAACGACTTATTGATACACTGGCGCGGCTTGGTGAGCCAGTGATTCTTGTTGTCGAGGGTAGAGATTTTGATGAAAAAAATATCCCAACCCCTGTCTGCACCTCATTTATTGTCTCGCACAACGCAAGCGGTACGGTAAAGAAATATGTGTATACCGATAAGGGCTTACGAATTCAAAACATCGATAGACTTAAGGCGCATCTTAAAAGTGCTGGTGTTCATACTATAAACTTTGCGGGTGAAATAGGTTCGCACAAACTTCATGGGTTACCGGGATGCGTCCCCGCAATAGCAAACCACTTTAAAGATACATTTAAAATTAAAGGTGTTGAGGGATGTATCTACCCCATGCGCTCAGGCTGGTGGTGGGAAGGGCCTATGCAACGCGCCATCTATAACGACCAAGTCAAAATCCCAACTGCGTAGCACAACTAGCTGCGGGGCTTGGACTCGAACCAAGATACACTGCTCCAGAGGCAGTAGTCCTACCATTAGACGACCCCGCAATACTCAATTAAATACCACGTTTTCTGGCTTAGTTCCAATCTCTCAGGCACGTGCGGCCGTCGGTGTGGAGCACGATGGGCACTTCGCGGACCTCTTTAACCCCGTCTTTGGTGATATCAACTTCTAGCACAATGGCGTTTCGCACCTCGTCAGAGAAGTACTGGTCAAAGATAAAATTCCCAAGCGAATAGTAGATCGGCACATCCTTGTACCACTCATGCTCTGACACGACGTGTGAGTGCGAGCCCGTGACAAGCACTGCTCCCGCGTCAACAAACTGCCTCGCCAAAACTTTGACTCGCTCTGGCGGCGGTGCATACTCCTCTCCCCAGTGGGCATACACTATTGGCATGCGCCCCTGTTCTTTCTCTTTTCTTACCTGCGCCACGGTGTGGTCAGTCTTATCCGAGGTCCAGTCGCTCCACGACACGATAGAGAGCGGTATGTCGTTTATTTCTGTGCGCAGGACTCGCTCCTCCTCGCCCATATCTGGGTCTCCAAAGTATTGGACACCTGCCAAATCAAGGTTAACTTTTGTCTCTAAAAGTCCAACTCGACTAAAATTCATAATGTGGTTATTCCCAAGATGCACCACCTTGATATTGTGCCGTGCTAACAGCGGCGCCGTCTCGGGCGGGAAGGTAAAGGTATAGTGCCCCTCATCGCCATCTTTGGTGCCCTGAGATACCGATGGCTCGGCAGTTATTGGCCCCTCGAGGTTTGCGACGACGAGATCTTTTTGAAGGAGAAGCTGATCAATGCACGAGAACACATAGTCCCCTCCCGTTGTCTCCATAACGGTGCGTATATACCGATCAAACATCATGTCGCCCGCAAACGCGAGATGCGCGACCGGCTCGTCGCTTGGCGCTTCGATAAACGTGTCCCACTGGTACGGTATAAAAATCGCCACCGCGATCGCAAAGAGTACTAATCCGAGTACAACAAATTTCATTTCTTCGCGTATGCTTTTGCCGCTTTAACAAAGGCGGTAAACAGCGGGTGTGGCGACAGCGGGCGCGCTAAAAATTCGGGGTGAAACTGAGTACCGAGAAAAAACGGGTGCACTTTGGTTGGTAGTTCTGCTATTTCCATCAATCGTTTATCTGGTGACACGCCAGAAAATTTGAGCCCTGCCCCTTCAAGTTGTGCTATGTACTCGGGGTTCACCTCATAGCGGTGTCGGTGCCGCTCATAAATCTTTTGCTCACCATAGGCTTTCTTGGCGATAGTCCCGTCTATCAAGACACACGGGTAGGTGCCAAGGCGCATAGTCCCGCCATAGGCTTTGTTTTCAAGCTTGTCTTTCTGGTCATCCATAACGTCAATCACAAGATCTTTCCCGCGTATCTCTATTTCTCGCGTATGAGCCCCCATTATCCCTGCGACGTTCCGCGCATACTCGACAACCGCGAGCTGCATCCCATAGCACAGGCCAAAATAAGGGATCTTGTGCCGACGCGCGTACCCAATAGCGCTTATAATCCCCTCGACACCAGTTGAGCCAAAGCCCCCCGGTACCAAGACGCCGTCAAATTTTTTAAGGACATCAAGCTTTACTTTTCCTGACTCAAAGTCTTTTGAATTTAAGTACGTGAGATGTAGTTTAGCGTCGAGAGAAAATGCTGAAAATTTGAGCGCCTCAAGGACCGATATATACACGTCCGAGAGTACAAAAGATCCTGAGTCAAAGTACTTGCCCACTACCGCAATGTCTACCGCATGCTTCCCGTTTTTAGATTTACGGACAAATTTTTGCCACTCAGATAAGTTTGTCTTTCGTTTTGGGAGCCCAAGTATGTCGGTGAGTATGTTTCCCAACCCATCTTTTTCAAAATTTAAAGGTATGTCATATATCGACTTGACGTCAGGGGCCGAGATAACTGCCTCGGGCCGAGTGTTACAAAACGTGGCGATTTTTTGTTTTCTTTTTGCATCTATAGGGAGCGGCGCGCGGGCAAGTATCACATCTGCCTGAAGACCCGTGCTGTTTAGAGAGCGCGCCGCATACTGCGTCGGCTTGGTCTTCATCTCTCCTATAGAGCCGGGGATAGGTACGTACGACACCATCACCACCGCGACATCATCAGGCACCTCTTGCTTTAGCATACGCGCCGCTTCGAGAAAAATAATGTTCTGATACTCGCCTATCGTTCCCCCGATTTCTATAAGCGTGACGTCTGCGTGTGCCCGCTGGCTCGCAGCTTTAATGCGGCGTATCACCTCAAGCGGGATGTCAGGCACTACTTCTACATTTTTACCCCCAAACTCTAAGTTTCGCTCTCGGCGTATCACCTCTTGATACACGCGCCCCGTGGTCATGTAGTTAATCTCGGGAAGAGATTCGTTTAAAAAGCGCTCATAGTTTCCCATGTCTTGGTCAGTCTCAAACCCATCGTCAAGAACAAACACCTCGCCATGCTCGGTGGGGTTCATCGTACCCGCGTCGACGTTTATGTATGGGTCAATCTTGAGCGCGGTGACGGTAAACCCTTTTGATCGCAAGATAAGCCCGATAGAAGATGTTGATACTCCTTTGCCGATGCCGGACATAACGCCACCGACGACAAAGATATATTTGTGGTGCCGTTTAGAGAGAGCTCGCCGCGATCTTTTTTTAGTAGATCGAGCAGTAACCATGGGTGTATGGTACCACCCAGCTACCCCACATGCCAGATGGGTGCTTGTCTACACCGAGAGGTACTTGCGCACCGCAAGGTAGGCAGAGAGGGCCCCGAGAAGTGCGCCCGCGATAACCAGCACCACTAAAAAGACAAAAAAGTTAGACAGGTAGTATCCAAAAATGTCAGTGACGAACATGGCTTCTCCCGCGCCTCGGAGCGCGAGCGAGAGTGGGAAGAACACGATGAGCGAGATAATGGCTGCGACAACGCCGTACACCGTCCCCTCAACCACAAATGGGCCTTGTATGTACGCGTTGGTCGCACCCACCAGCCGCATAACCGTGATCTCCTCGCGAGCGGTATATATCGCAAGTCGAATAGTGTTAAAGGTGATGAGGATAGAAGCGATAGCAAAGATAAGCGAGACCACTATCCCAAACCTCTCGACATACACCGTGATGGCGCTCAATTGCTCAATGACGCTTTTGTTTTTTGCATAGTTTACTGATTCGATAAACGGCGCGCCCTCAGCGCTCTGCATACGATCGCCCAAAAATTGTGCGATCCCCTCATACTGCGATGGTTCTTTTGCCTTTATCGAGAGCGAGGCGCCAAACGGGTTCTCACCAAGTTCGTCCAAGGCCTGCACTGTGAGTTGGTCGTCTTGGTGTCGCTCGCGAAAGGCAATGAGCGCGTCGTCGCGCGACGCGTACTCGACATACGATACCTCGGGCAGACTCTCGAGAGTTGCTTTAAGATCCAAGATACCTGCCTCGTCTGCCGTGGTGACAAAGTAGACATTCACATCTACCTTGTCCTCAACGTAATCAATAAACTGTCCAAGGATTGCCGACAAAAACATGAGCGACCCGACAATAAGAAGCGTCATGGTCATGACAAATATTGACGCGAGCGAAACAAACGAGTTTCGCCAGACATTTATGAGTCCCGATCGAAGGACGCGGCGCGCTGCTGTCCACATCATAGGATATATCTTCCCTCTTTATCGTCCCGCACCACGCGCCCATTGTCCATAGTGATAACGCGCTTCCCCAACGAGTCGACCACACCCTTATTGTGCGAGGTAAGTATCACCATGGTGCCAAGCTCGTTAATGCGCTTTAAAATCTCAACTACTTGGTAGGTGTTGATAGGGTCAAGGTTACCTGTCGGCTCATCCGCTAAGAGCACATCTGGCTGGTTTACAATAGCGCGGCCTATGGCGACGCGCTGGCGCTCGCCACCCGACATCTCTTTTGGAAAGTTCCATGCTTTTTCAGATAGATCAACAAGATCCAGAACGTGGGGCACATCAGCAGCTATCTCGTCATCGGTTCTCCCCGCCGCCTCCATAGCAAAGGCGATATTCTCAAACGCAGTCTTGTTGGGGATCAAACGATAGTCCTGAAACACGGTCCCAATCTTTTTTCTCAGTGTGTGAAGTTTGGTGCGCGGTATCTTGTGCACATCCATTGATTCAAAATACACAGCGCCTGACGTGGGTGTCTCTTCAGCCAAAATCATTTTGAGCAAGGTTGTCTTGCCCGCGCCCGCGTGACCGACGATAGATACAAACTCCTTTGGCTCAAAGGTGAGCGTCACGTCGTCGAGCGCTGTCGATGTGTCGTGATACACCTTGGATACGTGGTCAAAATAAATCACCCGTCTATTGTACCGCGGTCTTTTTGACCGAGTCTATCAAACTATCCAGATCTCCATTCAAGACGCGCTCGGGGTCATGCACTTCAAAATCTGAGCGGTGATCTTTGACTAACTTGTACGGGTGCAGTACGTACGAACGAATTTGATTTCCCCACTCTATTGACGTTGTCGAGGCGAGCGACTTACCCTGACGTTCCTTCTCAATTCGTTCGGCCTCGCGTTGATACAGCTTTGATCGCAAGAGATTCATCGCGCGATCTCGGTTTGCTGCCTGAGAGCGCTCGTTAGAGACATGCACAGATAATCCTGACGGTTTGTGCACGATACGCACCGCCGTCTCACGCTTGTTTACATTTTGTCCGCCCGCACCACCCGAACGCGCAAACGAGATTTCAATCTCGTCAGGGAGAATCTCTATCTTGTCATCCTTAGTAATAGTCGGGAGCACCTCGACGAGCGCGAACGAAGTTTGGCGCTTGCTCTGTGCATTAAACGGAGAGATGCGCACCAAGCGGTGTACACCAGCCTCAACTTTCAGCGTGCCGTACACATTCTTGCCAGTTATCTCAAAGAGTACGTTTCGATAACCGCCGTGGTCATTAGTGCTCTCATCTAGATACGTGACGCCCCATCCCTTTTTAGCGGCATACCCCTCGTACATGCGAAACAGCATACCGGCAAAATCTTCAGCGTCATCGCCACCCGCACCCGCAAGTATTGAGACAGTAGCTGGTCCACGTTCGTGTGCATCTCCTCCTTCAAGACGCGCGATAAGCTCTGCGCGCTCTTTTATAGCCGCCTGTGCCCTGTCTTTGTCAGACCAAAATGAGGGGTCCGCCATGGACGCGTCTATCTCTGCTATTCGCTTTTGGATTTCTTCTGGGGCCACCCCCTTAGAGTATCGCGACCATGATGCAAAATCTATCGTTTTCAGGTATTATCGAAGAGCCTTAGTTTTAAAGGCGAGATGCGATTTGCCGAGATAAGCCTAGCTTCTCTCGGCTCCACTCTGGTCTCATGAGCACACGTGCTCGCGAGACCACTCGTTTGCCGAGATAGCTCAGTTGGTAGAGCACATCCATGGTAAGGATGAGGTCCCGAGTTCGAT
>CAYHUS010000031.1:0-8622 GCA_964359715.1 uncultured Candidatus Saccharibacteria bacterium | reverse complement strand
CTCTCATTGAGGGTAATGCGATCCAGCTTCACCCTCTGGTTTGTCAGGCGTTTAACGCTGACTTCGATGGTGCCCAGATGGCTGTTCACGTCCCACTTTCTGAGGAGGCACAGCTCGAGGCTGCTCACATCATGTCGGCAAATAAAAACGTACTGAAGCCTGGGTCAGGGTCTCCGGTTGTCTCTACTGATAAGGACATTACACTCGGAATCTTCTGGATGACTAGGGACATGCAAGGAGTCAAGGGAGAGGGTAAGTACTTCTCAAGTCCAAACTCAGCAATACTCGCGTACGATTTCGATGATATCGATATCCACGCCAAAATCTGGCTTCGACCATCGGAGAGCCTCAAATACGCGGCTTACTCTGACATGGATCGCTTCGAGACGACGGTTGGACGGCTCTTGTTCAACTCAATATTCCCGAAGGACTACCCGTACATAAACGATGAGGTCAAAAAGGGAACTCTTTCAAAGATTGTTGAGGACTTGATCCGAGCGTACGGACTTGATGCGTTGCCTCCAATCTTGGACAAAATTAAATCGTTTGGTTTTCAGTTTGCGACCCGTTCGGGAGTTTCGTTCACCACCAACGAGCTTATTGTCCCCAAAGAAAAAGATGAGATTATCTCTCGCGCCGGCAAGGATGTTCGTGAACTTGAAGCGCAGTACGAGCAGGGACTTTTGACCGATGAGGAGAAAGCGCGTTTGGTTATTGAAACGTGGCTCAAGGCGAAGAGCGAGGTTGAAAAGCATATCATCCCAGCACTCGATAAGTATTCATCTATCTACACCATGGTGGTCTCTGGAGCCCGCGGCTCGCCAGGAAACCTTACTGAGATGATTGGTATGCGAGGACTCTTGAACAACGCAAAAGGCGAGGTCATTGAGCATCCTGTCCTCTCATCTATGAAGGGCGGACTGTCTCCTATTGAGTACTTTACGACGACACACGGTGCAAGAAAGGGTCTTTCTGACACTGCGCTTAAAACTGCAGCTGCAGGATACCTGACACGCCGACTCTTTGACGTTGCGCAAGACGTTGTGGTTACGCTCGAAGATTGTGGCACCAAGAAGAGCATTGCGATCAACAAGATGCGCTCGACTGGTATGGAGGCTGATCTCGCAAAGCTTATTCAAGGCAGAGTTCTTGCAGAGAACATCGAGACATCAGGAAAAACCATCAAGAAGGGAACCTTCCTCTCAACTGATGATGCCAAGGCAATTGCAGCAACTGGAGCAGCCTCAGTTGAGGTTCGCTCACCGATGACGTGTGAGGCTGAGCATGGCATCTGCCAGAAGTGCTATGGTGCAGACCTTACGACACGAGAGGTGGTTGATCTTGGGGAAGCTGTTGGCACCATTGCTGCACAAGCAATTGGCGAACCAGGCACTCAGCTTACGATGCGTACCTTCCATGCTGCAGGAGCGGCGACGGTTGGCGGCGACATTACCAACGGCTTGCCTCGCGTTGAGGAGCTGTTTGAAAAGAGGCCTCCAAAAGGTACTGCGGTCCTATCTCAGGTTGATGGCGATGTAATTGAAATTCGAGATGACGCAGGCACTAAAACTATCGTGATCCTTCCAGATCACACATCTAAAACGAAAGACAAGATTGAGTACCCTGTTCCGCTGCGCCGTGTCCCGATTGTGAAAGTCGGATCAAAGGTGCACAGAGGCGATGCGGTTACCGACGGTTCTGCAAACCTTGAAGAGCTTTTTGAGCTCGCGGGTGCATCTCGCCTTCAGGAGTATATGATTGATGAAGTTTCAAAGATCTATGACCTCCAAGGCGCGTCGGTGTCGCACAAGCACATGGAGGTGATCATCCGTCAGATGTTCTCTCGAGCACGAATTGTCGATCCAGGAGACTCGGGCTCTATGCGCGGCGATGTGGTCGAGTCAGGGAACATAGCACGCCTCAATGCCGAGCTTGAGAAAAATGACAAGACTCCAGCTACCATAAGTCCTATGGTGCTCGGCATCACTGAGGTATCACTCAACCGCAAGAGCTTCTTGTCTTCGACATCCTTCCAACACACAACAAGAACCTTGATCAGCGCATCGCTCCGCGGCTCGATTGATGTTTTGAGGGGTCTCAAGGAAAACGTCATTATTGGACGCGTCATTCCTGCCGGCACTGGGTACGCTGGGTCAAAGAAACATGCAATTATAAGCGCATTCCAGAAGAAGCGCGCTGAAGAAATGGCACGCAAGGCAGAGCTTGACGACGATATAGAGCGCGTGCGCGAGCTCGCATAGGCGTTGCCGTTATACGTGCCGAGAAGTACCATGGGTGCGATGCCCGACACTGTTGAAGCAATCAAAGAAAAGCTCAGCATCGTCGATGTGGTACAGCCATACGTAAAGCTCACGAGGGCGGGTAAGTATTGGAAAGGGCTTTCCCCATTCACAAAAGAAAAAACGCCATCCTTTTTCGTCTCCCCTGACAAGGGACTGTATCACTGCTTCTCTACAGGTAAGGGAGGAGATATGTTTACGTTCATTCAGGAGATGGAGGGAGTTGACTTTAAGGGATCGCTACAGCTTCTCGCTGACAAGGCAGGAGTAGAGATTCATAGAAGTCAGCCAAGCGAGCGAGACGAACGCGACAAGATATACGCAGCTCTTGTTGCAGCAACGCAATTTTATACAGAAACGCTTTCAGGGCGAAAAGATGTGCTTGAGTATCTTGCACAGAGAGGTATAGATCAAGAATTTGCGCGCATGTGGCACGTTGGCTACGCGCCAAAGGATTGGAACGCGACCCGGGACGCTCTTCTTGCAAAGGGATTTTCTCAGGGGATTATTGCAGCGGCAGGTTTGGTTAAACAGTCTGAGCGCGAAGAGAACGGTGCGCCCCGATTTTATGATCGGTTTCGCGGGCGTGTCATGTTTCCTATTCGCGACGTTGCGGGGCGAGTAGTAGGGTTTTCAGGAAGGATTTTTGAGGACGATCCAACGCACCCACAAGCAAAGTACATTAACTCTCCAGATGGGCCGCTGTTTGATAAATCTCGAGCGCTCTATGGCATACACGAGGCGAGGCAGGGAATCCGTGATCTTGGCGCATCACTTCTCGTAGAGGGGCAAGTAGACCTCTTGTTGGCGCATAAAATTGGATATAAGAACACGGTGGCTACATCCGGCACGGCGTTTACTGAGTACCATGCGAGCATTTTGAAGCGGTATTCAGAGAACTGCATCATTGCATACGATGGCGATGAGGCCGGAGTACGCGCAGCGGGAAGAGCAGCGCTTTTGTTACTTTCTCGTGGCATGAATGTCAAGGTTGCCGCAATGCCACAGGGCTCTGATCCAGCGGAGCTCATACACACTGACCCAGCTCAATTTAAGGCAGCAATTAAAAACGCTGTCCACGTAATAGACTTTTACATTTCCTATTTGCGTAGAGCTGGGAAAGACGATCGATGGTTTAAGCTTGAATCATCAAAAACTGTGCTTCCATTTATCTCGGTCCTTCCGAATGCAATAGATCGTGAACATTTTATCAAGCATGTCGCGGATGAGCTTATGGTGAGCGAGGATGCCGTGCGAGCCGAGCTTATTAAGCTTGGCACGGCTCCAACTGATACAGCAGGGCAAAAGCAGAGCGCACCACACGTACTTGTGCGATCAAGGCTCGCCCGAGGGCTTGTGCTCATACTCGACGCAGCACACGATGTACGCAGCGAACGGTTGCGTGCCTTACTTAGTGAAAGCGAAATTGAAGAAGACGAGAAAAAATTGCAGTTTGAGGCCGAAGTGTTTATTGGGGAGAGTGGAAATTCACTCGACACTGTGGTGAATGACGTCATTGATAGCATAGAGCGAGATGTGTCTCGCAGGGAGTATGAAGACGCGACTGACGCGCTCAGGCGTGCGGAGCGCGATAAAGATGTTGCTGCAATAGATGTCGCAATGGCTCGCCTTACCGAACTTGCGAAACAGGCAAAACACTAGTACAATGCATAAATCTCATGGCTAAAAAGAAGAAGGTAGTACGGCGTGCAAAGAAGGTAGCACGAACACCACGACGATCGAACAAAAAAATTCGACGCTCAAAACCATCGCGCCGCACGGCAAAGAAAAAGGCCGTGAAGAAAAAGCCGATTCGCCGAGCAAAGAAAGGTAAGCCAGCAAAAGCTAAAAAGCCTGCCAAGCCCGTAAAGATCTCTAAAAAGTCTGCACAGCTTGAAGCTCGCGCAGAAGCTTTAGTGCTTCGCGGTAAGGGCCGAGGGTATGTCACCTACAATGAAATTCTGAAGGATTTTCCAACCATTGAGGACAACGTCATGTTTCTTGAGGATCTCTACGAGCGCCTCTCGACCGCAGGTGTAGACGTGTTGGAGTCTGGTGGCATGCTTGAAGAAGTGCCTGACGAAGTGGTGCTTCGTGGTGGGTACCGAGGAGAGGGTTCTGCTCACGACTCGATACAGATGTATCTGCGAGAGATCGGGCAGTATCCACTTTTGTCTGCACAAGAAGAACGTGACCTCGCAAAGCGTATTGCGCAAGGTGATGACGAAGCAAAGACATTGCTTGCCCGCGCTAACCTCCGTCTTGTTGTTTCGATTGCTAAGAAGTATGCCAATCGGTCTTCAGACCTTTCACTTCTTGATTTAATACAGGAGGGGAACATTGGCCTCTTTCGCGCTGTTGATAAATTTGATTTCACCAAAGGTTTTAAGTTTTCTACCTACGCGACATGGTGGATCCGCCAAGCGATAACCCGTGCCCTCGCTGACCAGAGCCGCACCATCCGCATTCCCGTGCACATGGTAGAGACCATCGCGAAGTACAAACAAGTACTTCGCCGCCTTGAACAAGATCTGGGTCGTGACCCAATGCCAGAAGAGGTCGCAGCAGAAATGGGTGTTGAAACCGAGAAGATCTATCAAATAGAGCAAATTAATCAAGAGACACTCTCTCTTGAGGCACCGATATCGTCAGGCGATGATGAGGACGCA
Organism: uncultured Candidatus Saccharibacteria bacterium; assembly: GCA_964359715.1. GTDB lineage: Bacteria > Patescibacteriota > Minisyncoccia > Phycocordibacterales > Phycocordibacteraceae > Phycocordibacter. The sequence continues at coordinate 3,653 of CAYHUS010000031.1, read as the reverse complement.
TCTCAACGCGGAGATTTTGTTGCTGACAGCACGCTCCCATCTCCAGACCAAGAGACCGCACACCGCATTTTGGTTGAACAGCTGCACGAAATTCTGAACGATTTATCGCCGAAGGAGCGCAAGATTCTTGCCATGAGACACGGACTTGATGATGGTATCTACCACACGCTTGAGGAGGTGGGGCAAGAGTTTGGGGTGACACGTGAGCGTATCCGCCAGATTGAAGCAAAAGCACTCGATAAGATTCGTACCCACCAAAAGGCACGACGACTCAAGAGTTATTAGGTGTAAAGCGCTCTATTCCAGAGCTCTTCCACACCGTGCATGCTTTTGCACAGATTTCTGCTAGTGGGCCATCGATCCTAACAGCTTTGTGAGGTGAGGCCTCAGGCATGTTTACTTGGCTAGAGACGTACTGATAATGTGCCTTTTCTTCGGGCGATAGCCAATCCCATTTTTTTATTATTTCTTTGCAGTGAGCTTTTGAGCGAGCAATGGCAAAGTGAAATTTTTGAGCAGGATCTATCCACGATATAAAACACCCGTCTTTAGGGTTTTTAGGAGAAGTAAAGCTGGTTACCCATGGGCCGCGTACCACTACCTTGACTTCAGTACTTGCATAGAGGTTAAGGAACGCCATCATAGTAGAGGCATCTCTCCCTCGCACACGAACCCAACGTGTTGTTTGCAAACCATACTTGAGAGAGGCTGTTGAGGCCCTCAAGATCGTAGCCTCATTACTGGGGAGCGTGTCGAGTGCACCCTCGAGAACAGCGCGATCTGCATACAACATTACCTCAACACTTTCTATATCTCGCTCGTCGTCCGTTTCTTCCCACCTCATGGCAGCCACAACGGGGGACTCTGAGTCTTTAAACTCGTAGGCCGCAAACCTTTTGCCTCGCCCCTCCTCATTAGACTTTCCTTCGTGCATAATTTTTGCATTGTACTCCAATTTGTCATAGAAGACAAATTGTGGTATAAGTGACCGATGTCAGGCGGCCCAGAGAATACTGAACACGCAAAGCGCCCAAAGCTTACTTTGGAGCAGAGAAAAGAGGTTTCTTCACTGAATCCGTTTCGTAATGATCCTACGTTTGTTGCTGAAGTTCAGGAGGCGCGCAAGGCCAAATCACCTCGCCACCATGAAGTGTTTCAGTCTACCTTTGAATGTACTGACGAGAAAAAGCGCTACCGGCTATTATGGTTTGCATGGGAACTGAACCCGCATCACCATAAAACTCTTGCAAAAATTGCAGATGCAGAACTCAAACAAAAAAACCTTCAACCTGCGATAAAAATTTTGAAGGCGTGCACAGTGCTTGAGCCTGAGAATGCAATAAATTACACACAAATCGCAGCGTGCCTCGTGAGCCTTAAAGAGTTTGCTGATGCGCTCAAGAATGCAGAACATGCAGTACGCTTGGCACCACGTGACGCCCGTACACACTGCATAGTAGGCCGAGTATATAAGGAAATGCATTCCGATGCTCAAGCTGTTGCATCGTTTGAGACTGCTATACGTATTGATCCGACTAACATACTTACGCTTCAAGAACTGAGCATTGTGCTGGCGCGAATGCGGAGAAATACTGAGGCACTCTCCGTTGTTCAAGCACTGTTGAAACTGAAGCCAACTGATCGAACCGGACTTCGTACGCACATTATGCTCTCAGTTGTTTTCAAGAATAGTGCTGAAGCGCTCAAACTTATACAACGATATGAGTCTCTCCATCCCGAAAGTGAACGTGTTCTCTCAAGTAAAGCGCACGCGCTCTTTTATGAGCGGCGGTACCTTGAGGCAGCGGCAATTGTTGAAAAGATTTTGAAAACGTATAGTGACAATATTAGGTATCTTACCATCGCTGGAGCTTCGTACGTTTGGGCTGGTAAGTCCGATGTGGCACTTCGCTATCTCGCGCATCCCGCACTCAACCAATCTGAGCACGGACTCTGGTTGCGATCAAAGGCTCTCGCGCAGGTGGGAAGACGGGAGGATGCGCTAACCGCTCTCATTTCACTTATTCAGGTTTCAGGCAAACCAAAGCTATCCTACCTTGCCGCACTTTTTTCTCTTGCCCCAGAAGGGCATCCCAAACATGTTGCTATTCAGACCCTGCTGAGGGACCCGATCCTATACGCGCAGGCGGTTGATGCGTCTCGAAGGTTTAACTGGGAGCAAGGAGATACTGAAGCAGACATTGAGTTCTCAAAAAGCGTTGCAAACTCGTTTAATCAACTTACCTATGACAGGCCTGTAAATAAGGTTGCTGTACGCGTTACTAAGGGCACACACTAGCCTTCACAAAGAGAGTTTCTGCTTCGGTTGCCTCGACGTATACTGAAGTGGTGGGGCGGGCAAAAAAAACAAAATATCCAATCCAGCACTGGAGCTATTCGTCGCTCATCATGTTTTTGCGCAATCCTCTTGCGTGGCACAAACAGTATGTTGAGAAGGTGTACGACTATCCCAAGAGCCCCGCGAGCATCATTGGGAGCGCGGGGCACGTCGCGCTCCAACATTTTTATAGCGGTCTCTCAAAGCCCGCCGCTGTAGAGCTTGGCCTCGAGTACATTCGAAGGATTGCAGATTTTGAAATTGATTTTGGCAAGGCAGCATCTGACCGTGCAAAAAAAGAGCGTCGCCTTGCCATCGAAGAAGATTACCAGAGAGCAATCGGGTTTTACCTAGCCCGTGCCCCACGATACAACGTGCTCGGCGTTGAGATAGCGTCTGTAGCAAAGGTTAGTGGCTTACCGCTTCCTCTTAAGGCGGTATCTGATCTCGTGGTCGAGTCAAAATCCACAAAAGGCGCTGTAGATATAATTGACCACAAGTTCGTTGAGTCATTTACGCCACGAGGTTCAGATAAGCCGTTATTCATACTACAGGCACTTTTTAATTACTACACCGTGCAGGCAGAGTTTAAAAAGCCTGTTCGGTATTGTTTTTTTCAGGAGTGCAAAAAAACAAAAAACAGAGACGGTTCATCACAAATGCGTCGTCACATTATCGACTTTGCTGCTTTCAGTGATGAGTTTGAGCTTTTTCATCGACTTGTAAAGGATGCAACGTACGAGTTGTCACGCAATCGTAAGTATCTACCAAATCCTTCGGATTTGTTTGACGGAAAAAATTCGCTCGATATTTATCGGCTCGAGCTCGGGAGCTCATTCGGTGAGCAGGGTGTCGATGAGTGACTGAAGTGTTGCGTACGGCTGAGAGCCAGGGACAGGGATGGTGCGGCCTGTTGCAGTCACCAGTATGTTGTGCGGCGTCCCTTCACCGCCTGCCGTAATTGCCTCATCAAATTGATCTTGTACACGTTTGCGATAGACGCCCTCAGCCATGCACGCCTTGACGTTTGACAGCGTTACGCCAGATCTCTGAATAACCATATCTATGCGGTCCATAGGAAAGAGGTCGTTCCCCGGAGCTTCTGCAAATACATTGTCAATAAACTTCCAAAACGCAGCATTTCCTCCCTCCGCTCCTACACATTCAGCTGCTTCTGCGAGAAGCGGTGCGTTGGGGTGAAGCTCAGCAATGGGGAAATGTCTATACACCCACGCGACTTTTCCAGTCGAACCATACGTGCTCATTATTTGCTTCATGGTGGCATGAAATTGTTTGCAGAACGGGCAATCGAGAT
>CAYHUS010000030.1:0-8738 GCA_964359715.1 uncultured Candidatus Saccharibacteria bacterium | reverse complement strand
GATCAAAGACCACCTTGGTAATGCCTTTTTCACTTGCTGCCTTTGCAATTGAAGCGCCAATCTCTTTTGCGGCTTCCATAAGAGTTAACTTCTTCTTAGCACCGCGGTTTGTTGCAGAGACAAGCGTGACACCACGGTCGTCATCAATAATCTGCGCATACACGTAGGCGTTTGATCGGTAGACTGCAAGTCGAGGTCGCTCTGCGGTACCCTTAACGCGCGCGCGAATTCTTCGGTGGCGCCTATCACGAAGTCCTGATGCTGATTGTGGTGTGCGTTTTGACATACGTTATGCTGCTGCTTTCTTACCCTGCTTCTCTCGAACATACTCGCCAGCGTACCGAATACCCTTCCCCTTGTACGGCTCAGGCTTCTTGACCGCGCGGATAACAGCAGCAAATTGTCCGACCGCGTCTTTATCAATACCTTGTACCGAGATGTTATTTTTTTCGATTACAACCTCTATCCCATCAGGGATGGCAAGAAGTACAGGGTGAGAAAAGCCGACCAAAAACTTGAGATTCTTGCCGCTTAACTCAACGCGGTATCCAATTCCCTGCAGTTCCAATTTCTTTACATACTTTTCATTCACTCCTTTCAGCATATTCTTGATATGCGATGCATAGGTACCCCACAGTGAACGTGCGAGCTTGGTCGTTGAGTTTGGAGTTACCAATACTCCTCCCTCATCTACTGAAACGGTAACAGCAGCGTGAAGCGCCTTTGAAAGAGTTCCCAACGGGCCCTTTACCGTCACGACCCCATCTGCCACGGTGAGCGTGGTTTTTTCAGGAAGCGGGATTTTGTTTTTTGCGATGCGTGACATAGTAATTACCAGATTGTGAACATAGTCTCTCCGCCAACACGATTTTTGCGTGCATCCTTGTCCGTCATAATTCCCTTCGGGGTAGTGATGATCATGCAACCCTTGCCGTTTTTTATTGGCATCACGTCGCGCACTGAAGAGTACAAGCGACGACCGGGTTTTGAGATGCGCTTCACTCCGTGGATGCGCGGCTCGCCGTCAGGGTCGTACATGAGCTCAACGGTGAGGAATTTTTGAACGCCATCCTCTGTTTCATTGATCTCACCGACATAGCCCTCGCGTTTTAACACAAGTGCTATTTGGTGTTTAAGAGAAGAGAAAGGGATTGACACAGAGTTTTTACGTACCGCAGTTGCGGTGGTCAATCTATTTATGAAATCTCCAATGACGTCAGTGATCATATAATTACCACGAAGCCTTCTTAACGCCAGGAAGCTCACCTCGGCGTGCCATCTCTCTAAACTGAATACGCGAAAGGCCAAACTGGCGCATGTATGCGCGTGAGCGGCCTGTCACTGCACAACGATTTTTAATGCGAACTGGCGAGGCGTTACGAGGGATCTTCTGAAGCGCCTCATAGTCACCTGCCTCCTTGAGAGCCTTTCGTTTTACAGCAAAACGCTCCGTAAGACGGATTCTTTTTATATTTCGGGCGAGTTGTGACTTTTTAGCCATACTTTCGCGCCTTAAAGGGCGTCCCTATTACCGATGAAAGTATTAGATAGCGCCTTAAACGCTTGGGCTAGTTTACCAGCCTTGCGTGTTTCAGTCAAATTTGAGCTTTCTAGTAAGCGTTCCAGTGAAGGATGGCACCAATGAGAATAGCGAGTGCGACGCCACCAACAAGGCCTGCCCCAGAGAGAACGAGGGCTGTTTGTAGTGGGAAGTTAGTATATGCAAATAGCGACCCTATAATCCATGCTCCCGTTATCAGTAGTCCTATCCAACTTGCGTGTGGAGACTTAGGGGCAGGTCCCTGTAGCCTGTCATCTGGGACTGAAAATGCATAAGCCAGCTCCTGTATCCTGCCTCCCAAAAGGCGAGCGGCCAAAGACAAGGGCGCCTCTCTTGCTAGTAGCTCTCTACTTTTCATGTACAGAGTATATCATACTCTGCCACTATTGTCAATAGCTAGGCCTCTTGGAGTGGTACCCCAATATGGCGATAAAAAGTCTCTGCCTCCTTCTTACTTTTTGCTGTTGAAACAATAGTTATTGCGATGCCAAAGACGTCAGAAAGGTTCTCATCAGAGGTTTCTGGGAAAATAGTATGCTCCTTAAGGCCAAGGGTAATGTTCCCCATTGCATCAATAGACTTAACTGAGAGGCCTCGAAAGTCACGAGAACGTGGAAGTGCTATGTGGTTTAGCTTATCAAGAAAATCGTACATGCGAGCACCACGAAGCGTCACCTGATACCCCACCACATCACCCTTTCTCAATTTGAAAGTAGCAATGGACTTTTTTGCTCCACGTGGCGCTGATTTTTGACCCGTAATGCGGGCTATCCTATCCTGAATCAACTCAACCTTCTTTTTATCCTTAATTTTTCCGGTTCCAGTTGAAATGACAACTTTTACAAGTCGAGGCGCCTGCATTCGGTTGGTGTAGCCAAACACATCTTTGAGAGTTTCAAAACTCGACTGATCTTGTGTTCGTGATGAGATTCCTTGTGACATATATGTTATTTAGTCTTTTTTGTACGCGCACCCTTACCTGAAGAAGGATCTACTTTGAGCACGTTAGATGCATGGATTGAAAAAGGTTTTTCAACGATTTGGCCTTTCTGCCCACCTCGCTTTCCCTTCTCATGTTTCTTCAACACGTTAACTCCCTCTATCACCACACGCCCGTTCTGTGGAAGAACTTTGAGCACGGTCCCTACAGCGCCACGGTTCTCACCTGTGAGCACACTAACCTTATCTCCTTTTTTTACATGCATACTCATACAACTTCTGGTGCAAGTGATCCAATTTTCTGATATCCGAGATCGACAATCTCGCGCGGGATCGGTCCGAATATGCGGTTAGCCTTTGGTTCAAAAGGGTCCTTCGGATTCTTTGCCAAAATAACTACTGCGTTATCATCAAATCTGATGTACTGCCCGTCCTTGCGACGAAACGGCTTCCGCTGACGAACCACGACACCATGAAGAATCTCTTTCTTCTTTACCATCTTGCGAGGTTCTGCTACTTGCACTGACAAGACAACGAGGTCCCCTATTTCTGCGTAGCGCTTCTTAGAGCCACCAAGCACTTTGAAAATGCGGCCTATCTTACCTCCGGTGTTATCTGTTATGACGACGAGTGAACGATCTTGAATCATATACTAGGAGAGAACAATAAAGTGTTTACGCTTCGAGATCGGTCGCGAAGACTGAATGGTAGCTCGATCACCAACTGATAACGTGTTTCCGGGATTGTGTGCGAGATACTTCTTCGTCCTCGTGACGTACTTCTTATACTTTGGATGCTTCACGTAACGAGTAACAAGTACCGTTACAGTATCTTTCATCGCTGTAGACACTACGGTGCCCACCAATGTTTTTTTCTGTTGTGTCTTGTTCATACAGTTTTTTGTTCCTTAAGGATAGTCTTTGCTCGGGCAATGGTCTTTTTCAAATCTCGCGCCTTCTTCACATTTTTACTTCTACCACCAGTCATGCCAAATTGAAATGCGCGAAGTTCAGCCTCCTGCTCGGCAATAAGCTTCGCAAGGTCTGTGGGGCTTTTTTTTCTAATATCAGCTGTTTTCATAGCGTGTTAGTTACGAACGACGACGGTGGTTTTTATAGGAAGCTTATCCCCTGCCTTTACGAGGTAGTGACGAGCATCCTTGTCTGGAACTCCGTCAAGCTCGAATAGCATAGCTCCAGGACGAACCTTTATCACAAAGCGGTACGGGTCACCTTTTCCTGAACCCATAGGAACCTCACCTCCCTTCTTAGTCTGTGGACGATCAGGGAAAACTCTGACCCACACACGACCGACCTTACCAAGTCCTCGAGCAAGCACGCGTCGTGCCGCTTCAATTTGGTTTGAGGTAATGCGTGCAGGCTCGACAGCCTTCAAGCCATGGGAGCCAAACGAGAGTTTTACACCACGAGTAGCGACCCGCTTCTTCTTCGGGTTCTCCCGATCCGACTGCCATTTTCGAAATTTAACTTTTTTGGGGAACAACATAGTTATTTTGTGGTGCCTCCCGTTCGGCGCGGCGCTCGTGAGCGAGGCATAGACCCAGCGTTCTCAGCATTCTTTCTCTCAGCAAAAATCTCTCCGCGGTAAATCCATGTCTTGATGCCGATCTTACCAAGCGGGAGCGCTGCCTCATCGTGCGCATAGTCAACGTCTGACCGGAAAGTCTGAAGAGGAACTCGGCCTTTCTTCAAGCTTTCAGTTCGACTCATCGAGCCAGCACCAAGCATGCCAGAAATCTGGATACGCACCCCTTCAACCTCTCTGTTGGCCATTACCTTATCAATAGTCTGCTTCATAACGCGCCTAAATGGTAGGCGCTTCTCCAAACCCTCAACCACCATTGCCGCGACAACCGCGGCATTTGACTCTGGCGTTCTAATCTCAACAATGTCGAGCGACAGGGATGGCACTGACGAGAGGTGCATAGACTTCAACATCTGCACTATGTCTTTCTTAATTTTTGTTGCGCTCTCACCTGATCGCCCGATCACCATTCCGGGACGTGCCGTGTGAATCGCGACTCGAAGTGACTTCTGTGAGCGCTCAATCTCTACGTGAGAGACGTGCGCTGTGCGAAGACGCTCTTTAAGAAGCTTTCGAATCGAAGCGTCAACGCGAAGAAATTCTCGATACTTCTTTGGATCAGCAGCAAACCAGCGACTCTTCCAATCGCGGATGATTCCCAGTCGGTGTGCGTATGGATGAACAATTTTTGTCATAGTTTCTATTTTTTACCCAACGTTACCGATACATGACTCATGCGGTGACGGATAGGTGTCGCTCGACCGAATGCTCGAGGCATAGATTTAGTACGCACCAACCCTTTATTTACCGTGATCGATTTGATTATCAAATTCTTACCGTTCTCTCCTTGCTTTTCAGCATTCGCTATCGCAGATGAAATAAGCTTTGCAACAGGAAGCGCGGCACGCTTTTCAAGAAACTTCAAAATAGTGAGCGCCTCAGCCACGGTTTTACCTTTTACCAAATCAGTCACAAGCCGTGTTTTACGAGGTGACTGGCCATAATTTGAGAGTGTCGCCTTCATACCCTATTTCTTCTTTGCATCAGCTGCTGGCGCCTTTGCTGCCTGAGCTGCTGCTATTTCAGTCTCCTTTTTCTTCTGCTCAAGCTCCTTCTGCATCTTACCGCCGTGTCGTATGAACTTCTTCGTAGGAGCAAATTCTCCAAGTCTGTGCCCTACCATCTCCTCGCTTACCAACACCTCGTCAAAGCTCTTACCGGTGTGCACAAGGAACGTAAAGCCGACCATTTCTGGGGCAATCATAGAGGCACGCGCCCATGTCTTTATCGGCGCTGCCTTTTGGGGGGTCTTTCCCTCAATCTTCTTGAGAAGCTTGTGGAAAATGTATGGTCCTTTCTTCAGTGATCGCGCCATAATTTTGTGCTTGGTTCTTTGTGTTTTCGGTTCGTTATCCTGTACTCAGTCTTATATTTTCTGTACTCAGCTATACTACCCCACCCCCTCTCCCCAGTCAACACTTGTGCGAAACCTAGGTTTCGCACATAATACGTATATGAGCTTTAAGAGAATGTTAGCGACTGGTGAGTACTATCATGTATTCAATCGCGCTGCTAAAAAACTACCATCATTTAAGGAGCGGGTGGACTACGTGCGGTTTATGTTTGGTATTGTCAACTTTCAGTCCCCTACCCCTTTTTCAAACATAAAACGCTATGTTAAGGGTTTTAATGATGATTTTGGATTTGATATTGATGACAAGGACTTTGAGCATATTATTTCAGCACGATATGTTGAGCTGGTCGGCTTTTGTGTGATGCCTAACCATTTTCATTTAATTGTTAGGCAACTCGTTGATAAGGGCATAGAGCGCTACTTACACAGAGTAGAACTATCCTATGCACGCTATGCGAATTTGAAGTACGACCATACAGGACACCTGTTTCAGGGGCCGTATAAATCTGTGCCAATAACTAGCAATGAACAGCTTGTCTACCTTTCTGCGTATATCCATAGAAACCCACGAGAACTAAAAGGATGGAGAGGGCGTGAGGACGAGTACCCATGGTCGTCATACCGTGATTATGTGAAGGAAAATCGCTGGGGTGGGCTGTTAGCTCAGGAGATTATCTTTGACCAATTTGAGGGTACCCCACGCTCAAACTATGCGGGGTTCGTTAAATCCTCCCCTGCAAAAGAAATTTTCTGATTCCCCATCCGATTCCGTAGCCAAAAAGTCCTAAAAGGACTGGGAAGTAGAACGTTGGGAAATCCGCGACAGCAAAGAAAAGAAGTAGTAAAAAAATAAGAATCATAAGTAGCACTGACATAATTTCCGTAACATAACGTCTACTTCCAAAGAAGATAGACAAGAAAAAAAGAATGCCGAACAAAAAGCCTACAATCTCAGAAAAATCAAGAAAAGAACCGCCCAAAGATCTTTGGGCTACAAATTCATAAAAATTTGCAAATTTTGCTGCTGACAAACCACTAAGAAGTATGATAACTACAAGCGCACAGATCTCAAGTAAAACTCGTCTCATATATACTCTAGTAACCATTCTACATCCGCACGGAGGACGTCGTATGCCTGCTGTGTAATAGTTCCCCTTTTCAACTGCTTTGCCAACTCATTCAATAGTTTCTTACCGAGGAGCTTGTCAAACGCTGTCTCTAGCTTCTCAATCTTCTTTCTCTTCTTAGACCCATCAGGAAGCGTTTCTTCAATGTACGAGACTCTCTTCACTATTTTCACAGCCTTCTTCACCATCTGGGCTAGTGTGTTTTTAACCTGCTCATTCGTAATCCACCCGAGGGCATACGCACGCTTGATGTCCTGAACGGTGCTTTCTGGCGTAGCAATAACTCTAAATACAACGCTAGATGAAGAAGTGTTACCAACTAAATCCTCTGCTTCGAGTCCAAATGTATGTTCACCCAACGACAAAAAGAAGAGATCAACTGGGTCCAGAGCCGATTGCCCGTCTAGTATAGCGGTGGTACTTGCGACGCCAGAGTCAGCGTCAATTACCTCGTAAGCAAGGTCGAGCATTGCAGAATGGAGATAGTCCTGCGAAACAGGCGAGTTTATCAATATAGCTGGTGGGTCTTCATCGATAGAGCCGATGCTGATTGGGATTGTTTGGGATTGATCAAGCTTAACTATTGAATCATTCAGCTCGTTAGGGGAAACAGTGCCTACATAGCTGTCCTCAACCACGCCCTCTTCTGTTACATAACTTGCCGAGACCCTAAACTCCCCTCCCTCTCCAACCCCAAGTGCTCGCACCAAATACTCGCCATCCAAAGGATCAGGAATTACCACAAACTCAGTGTCTGTGCCAAAACCGGTATAGTATGCTCTTGGAATTTCATTTACTACGCCACTTCCATCTCGCCCAATCCGCCTACCATTTGGATCGATAATCATCAGGTCAATGGGAGAGAAAACCCTAAAGACCACAGCGCGAGTAAAGAGATTGTGTGTAATTTCTATGTTTGGCGCCCACCCTGTAAGAAACTCGAAAACGTGTGCCTGCCCGAGGGTTGGAAGTGGGTTGTGGCTTGAAACAATACTCCTCGTGGGCATAGATAGTCCATTCGAACTTTCGTATGGTACTGTGGCATCACCTTCACTGTAATGTTTCTGTACTGGTTTTCCGTGAAACCAGAGAGGTAAAATATCTGAGTCTGACACTTCTAGTGAAGCTAAAGAATCAAAAAGTTGATTATCTCCTACAATATTTAATACATTTGCACGACTGAGGAGGTTGCCAAGTGAATTCTTAATAGATTCTAAGAACTCATTCTCTGGATAACCATCTGGGTATTTTTTTAAACCATTTAAATCCGAGAGATAGTCATAAACAGGAAGTAGTTCCTGTACTGAGGTCACAGGTCCAAGCCTAATGTACTCAAATGGAGTTGCAAAACCTCCCTCTTTAGCAAGATGATCAAAATAAAGTCGCATTATAAAATCTGATAGCCCTCTATCGGTTTCGCCCGCCTCCCACATCAAGTACGCCTTGGGGGCGCCGAGATGGGGAGTGCCAAGAAAAATCATGTTGTTGACATCGTTTTCGTAATAGTCGGACTGAATGTATTGTCGGGACACTAACCCACCCATTGAATGAGCGACTAGATCAACTTTTTTGCAATGACAAATCTCCTGTACCCCATCTATCTTGTCTCGAAGAAGAAACGCGGTGTCTACATTCGAGTTTCTCCAGTCATATGGAAAAGTAAATAAATCCTCCTCTGGGGTGTACCAGTTAATATCGAGAGTCTCGTATAGGTTGTCATAGATGTGGGTAATCGGGTCGAGAACCCACTCGCCATTCTCATTTTGTGCTGAGCCAAGAATGCCTGGAACAATAATGACTGGGTACGGATCATCCGCTTTAAATTCAAAAGTGAGTAAGGAATACTTTAACGGACCAATCCCCTGCGTGCCACCAGAAGAGAACCAAAGTGCCTGCTCATCTACGCCTTCAGCAAGAAACTTTGGGTCTCGCTCAGCAACCATGACGGTATATACGGAAGAAGTTGTTGATGAGTGCTGGAGCGCCGGTAGACCAACGAACTTTGCAATATCGTTTTCACCTGCTGACCATATTTGCGAATTGTGCCCATAGTTGATGTTTTCAATCGGGACTCCCCCTTCAATATTCCCGAACTCCCCCCTAAACACCATAAACAAAGTCTGCTGATTTGGGACTGAGTTAGGCCAAATAA
>CAYHUS010000029.1:0-8745 GCA_964359715.1 uncultured Candidatus Saccharibacteria bacterium | reverse complement strand
GCCTGCTGAATATGATCCCGAAACATCGCTCTTCCATTCACTCAGTACGACAGCTGCCGTTGCAGAATGAAATACGGTGCTCATCAGTGTCACCACAACGATGACAATGATAATCGCTGCTGCTGCAACGGTAAGAAAAAACCAGCCTCTCCCTCTTGGTGCATGGTCGTCGTATTGGCTTTCTCGCGGTGGTTGAGGCATAGGTGGTTGTGTTGGAGGAGGTGTAGAAGTAATGGGTGCCTGAGGTCGTATAGGTTTTGAGCGCGCAGGCGGAATAATATCTTGGATACTTCTCCTATCGTTCATGTCAGTGAGTATAGCACGGGCTCGTCATATGATTCAGCATGTGTGTGCCTTTGTGTCATGTGGAAAAAGAGAGCATCAAGTGCAAGCGAGGAATCAAAGTGTGCGTCTTCGCCAAACGACAAAGCGTTCTTAAAAAAGTCTGCACCCAGAACAGTTGGAGCTCTCGATCGCTGAATATGCGAGGCATCAAGAATGGTTCCGTTTGTGAGAACAAGCGTAAGCCACTCAAGCTCGTCCCGCTCACCAACTAAAAATATATGGTGCGGCACGGGAATGGTCTTCCCCGCTTCCACCATAATGTCGCTCAATCCTTTTTGCCATGCTTCTGAAGATTTTTGCACTGACTCCATAAGCGCTTGCGCATCCTTAGCGACAAGCTCCTGTCGCGCAAGCATGGCAAGACGAGATTGAATATCCGCCAGCGAGCCAGATGTACCAGCAATAGCACGGGCAATGCTTCGGGATCCTTCTGGAACAAACCCAACGTGGCCGATAGACCGCTTGGTAAAAATGGTGACGTCAGACAACTCTCCCCCAACGTCCACAAGAATCCCGTGCTCATCATCTATAAGACGCATGAGCGTCTCACCGTACACAATAGGTGTGGTGTGAAAATCAGTAGATGCTTTAGGGAACTCTGCGCGAAGCGCGCTGGTAATAAACTCGACTCCCTGAGAGTCTCCGTGTGATTCATACACAGTGATAGCCACCGCAGTGCCTGAAAGTGGTTTTGCAATCCGTGTACGATACCCATTCACTGTTACTGTGATAGGCATTGACTCAATGGGGTGCGGTGATTGATTCTTTGCGCGCTCGTTTGCTACCACGCGTGCAACAGTCGCGTGCGATATCGACGACTGTTTTTCAGATTTTGAGGTTAAGGTCTTCACGTTTGCATCAAACCACGGTGAGGCAAGCACCACGTGCACCTGTCCAATCATGTCGCGTGCATATTCTTTTAGAAGTGCAGGGAGTGCCTCTTTGAGCGACACCATGAGTGCCTGAGCATCTCGCACCGCACCACTTCCAAGTTCTACTCGCTTGGTCTTTGAAATCTTTGGTACTTCGCCAATTTCTAACAGGCACGCGGCAAGCGATGACGAATCAACATCGAGTATGAGCATTCCCTTGCTCTTTGACACTCTACAAGTGTAGCACTTTTTGTTTAGTCTCCAGATGCGGATTCATTCCACGCCCACAAAAGTCCGACTGCAAAACCAACGATCGCTACTACTGGGAGAAATGGAAATGCAGAAAGCGCCAACGCAGTTTCAGTAGCGTACGCTGCTGAACCGCCATACACCCAGAGCATGTATGCTACAGAAACAAGCGCAGAAACAACTGGGCCCTTCCAAATGGCGTGCCCTATAAATGATATCCAGCTAAAGTCATCGTTGATACCGGAAGGAATTTTTGGCTTAGGTGCTTTTTGTTCAGGTATTTGCCTATCCTTTGTATCAAGTCTCTGTTCAGTTCGGATTATAAGAGGCTCCTGATTAGCTGCAAAAAAACGAGTACCGTTTTCTGTGCGCGTTTCACCTACCTCAGTACGAGGTAAAAAGCCAAGCTTTTCTTGCTCGATCGACATGTATACATTATACAACCTCTGTAGGTATCTGTCAACTACTCCAGCACAGCTTTGACTCTACGGACACCGGCTGATGATGCCTCTTCTTTTACAATTTTAAATACACCCTTCCGGCTCGAGCCGTCAGGGTCCCGAACACAGATCTGATCTGTGTTCGGGACATGCGGTCCTCCGCAAAGCTCACGACTATATATGGTTCCGTCAGATGCTTTCACTTGATACACGTTTACAGTGTCTGGATACTTCTCCCAGAAGCTTCCTTCTACACCTTGTGCTTTTGCCTCATCTTTGGGCATCTGAATGATTTCTACGACAGCCTTCTTCCCAATCGCCTCGTTGACGTATGCTTCGACTTTGTCTAGGATCTCACGAGAAACTTTCTCTGGGTGCGTAAAATCAAAACGTGTGCGCTCTGCGGTTATATTTGAGCCAGCTTGATGTACATGATCACCAAGATATTTTCTAAGCGCTGCGAGCATAAGGTGTGTTGAGGTATGGAGCATTGTGGTCTTCTCGCTTGTATCTGCAAGCCCTCCCTTAAACTTTTGCTCAGCCCCTGCGCGAGATAGCTCTTGGTGTTTAGCCATTTCCGCTTTGAAAGCTTGGAAGTCAATGGTACGCCCCTCCTCTTTAGCCAACTCTTCAGTCAACTCGATAGGAAACCCATACGTTGTGAAGAGAATAAAAGGGTCGGTGCCTCTCTTAAACTCTTTCATGCCCTCTTTCAGAGTCTTTCTAAATCGTGTCTCCTCTTCTCTGAGCACCGATGTTATGTGTTCACGTTTCTCTTTAACGCGCGGGTACCATGCAGCGTAGGGCTCTATAACGGTATCAACCAAATCGGCAAGCTCAACAGTGTGCGCAGAGATTCTATCTGCATGCTGAATAGCGCGCCGCACCAAGCGGCGCAAGATGTATCCTTGTTCGGTATTGCTCGGAAGCACGCCGTCTCCAATCATAAAAATTGCACCGCGCAAATGGTCTGCCACGATTCTAAACGATCGCGTAACAAGCTCGTTTGAATATTCAGCATCAGTCTTCTCTTGGAGCGCTTGTATAGTCGCCCACATAGTATCAATCTTAAATATGTCGGGTGTGTTGAGATGTGCCGCGGCAAGGCGCTCAAGCCCTCCACCAAAATCAATGTTCTTTTTGGGAAGTTCAACAAATGTTCCATCGGCCTGCTTTCGGTACACCATAAAGACGTTGTTCCCAATCTCAACAAAGCGACCGCAGTCACAGTTTGGGTGGCAGGTGGGGCCAAACGCTGGGTCATGCGATGTTCCAAAATCATAGAAAATCTCTGAGCTTGGCCCTCCGGGCTCTCCTTCCGGCATCTGTTCTGGTGTTCCAGAACGCGACCACCAATTTTTCTTTGAGTCATAGAACTGAATACGAGACTCATGGATGCCAAGTGATTTCCATAGCTCTGCGGCTTCATCGTCTCGGGGAATGCCGTACGCTGGCTCACCCGCAAAGCAAGTAACCCATAACCGTTCAGAAGGTATAGAGAGTTCCTTAGTAAGAAATTCAAAAATCCACGGGATTTGTTCTTTTTTAAAGTAGTCTCCAAAGGACCAATTGCCCAACATCTCAAATGTCGTGGTGTGCCGATTGTCGCCTATTTCTTCAATATCTCCGGCACGAAATGAAAGTTGTGAGTTAACCACACGTGTTCCTTTCGGGTGCGGCTCTCCAAGAAAAAAAGGCATCAATGGTTGCATACCCGACGATACAAAAAGTGTTGTGGGGTCATTTTCAGGAACTAACGGCACGCTCGGAATCACCTCGTGACCACGTGCTTGAAAATAGTCTAAGTACTTCTGTCGAATCTCATTGACAGTCATAGACTGATCGTACCAAAAAATGTATTTTTTAGCTATCGCTACGCGGCGACACGGCCAATACCAAGGTGCTTGAAGTACGCTGCCTCTCTACTCGCCATGTCTGCAGTGCGATGAATTCGCTCGTGCAACTTGGGGATTGAACACTTTGTGAGACTCGCCATAATTCTATAAAACAAGTCAGCATCTGCACGATCTACAAGTCCCATCTTTACTTGATTTTCAAGGAAGTTAAGGCGCGTAAACATAAACTGCACAAAAATTGCAAACACCTCGTCAAGGTACTGCTCTCGAGTCATTCTCCCAGCGCGATACATGGCATAGTTATAGTGGTGATAGTCATTTACTCTATACCCCTTTGAGAGAATACCCCAGCTCATACGATCGAGCAGGTCAAGTGTAGCAAGTCGACCCTCCTCACCTCCAAAATAGTTTCGCTTATTCTCTGCAATTGATCGTTTAGTCTCTGGATATATTGATGGAGAACACGAGTGTGCAAGTTCGTGAATAAGTGTCTCAGACGTCGCCCACTTCATCTCGTACCCGACACCGTTAAATTTTATTTTCCAATTTGTGTGTAAAAATAGGTCTGTCTTAAAGCAGATCGCCCCCAAATTTGGATAAAAAAGGCCAGCAGGGTCAATGACAAGCCCTCTGGTGTCAAACCCTCTGGCTCGTAGCTCTGCCACTGACGCAAATGGGTAAACTGCGGTGACGTTCTCTGTAGGAAGTCCACTCCGAGCCCACACCTCATAGAGGAATAGCTGCTCACCCTTTGTAAAGTGAGAAAAACGCTCGTAGACGCGCCGCGCATACGCGTCTCTGCTGCGCTTAATGTCGAAGGCACTGACCCCATTGGCTCTCTCAAACGGCATGGCTTTATTAGAACATACATTGTTATAAAATGCAAATTTAATTTTACGCCGGCTATAGCCACCTGCTTCTATCTTCTGCTACACTCCCTAGAGCATGGGTGATGAGGCAAAACCAGAACGAGCTATGAAAAAAACAGCGTGGGGCTTTGATGTTGAGGGCATGGATAGAACCACCCGTGCAGGGGATGATTTTTACCAGTATGCAGTAGGTGGTTGGTTGAAGAAAAACACTATCCCCCCTGACGAGCCTCGATGGGGAAGCTTTCTCGAGGTGAGAAAAAGCACCGATGAGCGCCAGAAAGAAATGCTGGACAAGAGAGGCACTGGGCCAAGGAGTAAAGGAAGTAAGGAGCAGTTGTGCTTTGATTTCTATGACTCTGTTATAGATATGGACAAGCGTAACAAGCTTGGCATAGAACCAATCCGTGCAAATCTTGAATCAATAAGAACCCTTGCTTCAAAAGAGGCGATCATTCCCCTTTTGGCTCGTCTGCAAAAAAAGGGTCACGGGATGCTCTTTTCTCCCTACGTCGGGCAGGATGATAAGGCAAGCGACACCAACATTTTTCACTTTTATGGCCCAGGGCTTGGTATGCCAGACCGTGAGTACTACATCGAAAACACTGAAGAACATACACGCGTGCGCACTGCATATCAAACACACATAGTGAAAATACTGCTCCTTGCAGGTCGCTCTGAGGCTGACGCCAACCGCATTAAAGATGCAGTGATGCGTATAGAAACTAATTTTGCAAAGCATTCGCTCGATAAGGTCGCACGCCGTGACCCCGACATTCAATACAATAAGCTTTCTTGGCAAGAGCTAAAAGCTAAAGCACCACACGTCGACTGGGACGGATACATGAAAGAATTGGGAGTTCCTATTCAAGACAACGTGCTTGTGCCAGAGCCAGAGCTTTTGACTGCAACATCAGATTTTTTACATGACACCGACCTCGAGGATATAAAGCTCTATCTTGAATGGGAGCTCATAAGTGGGAGCTCGGGACAGCTCTCTCAAGCGTTTATAGATCAAAACTTTGAGTACTACGGACGCACACTGAACGGGCAGAAAGAGATGAAGCCACTGTGGCGACGTGCCTTGGGCTCTCTAAACGGTAATCTTGGCGAGCTGTTTGGACAACTCTACGTTGAACGCCATTTCACTAAGGAAGCAAAGGAAAAAATGAATGCATTGGTTGATGATCTATTTCAAGCGTACGAGAAAAGAATTTTGGCACTCGATTGGCTCAGCGATGTAAGTAAGGAAAAAGCGATTGAGAAGCTAAAGGGGATGAATAGAAAGATAGGTTTTCCAGATGTGTGGCGCTCATATGACGGACTTGTCATCGATCCGAATGATTATATGGGTAATGCCGAGCGAGTGTCTGAATTTGAATTTAATCGCATTATGAACCGGTTAGGAAAACCTGTTGATAGAACTGAGTGGTTCACCCCGCCGCAGACAGTAAATGCATTTTACAGTCCTAGCATGAACGAGATTGTCTTTCCCGCAGGAGTCTTGCAGCCTCCATTTTTTGATGTGAATGCGGACGATGCGGTTAATTATGCAGGCATAGGCTCCTTTATTGGCCACGAGATGACGCACGGATTTGATGATCAGGGGTCAAAGTTTGACACTAAGGGAAATCTTAAAGACTGGTGGACTTCAGAAGACCGTGCACATTTTGATGGAAGAACTGAGGTACTGGTTGAGCAGTTTAACCAATTTGAAGTAGAGGGTGGTATCAAAGTGAACGGCAAATTAACCTTGGGTGAGAACATAGCAGACTTAGGAGGAATATTGATAGCATTTGATGCCTACCATGCACGACTTGCTAAAACAGGACGCACAGACATTGACGGTTTTACTCCTGAGCAGAGATTTTTCCTCACTATTGCGCAGAATGAGCGAGAGCTTGAAAACCCTGAGAGCATTAAGACATCTACACTTAACGACCCACACTCACCTGCAAAATTTAGGGTCAACGGTCCACTTTCTCACGTACAAGAGTTTTATGATGCATTTGGTATAACAGAAACCGACCCAATGTACGTACCAAAAGAAAAGCGAGCACACATCTGGTAAGACATGCGGGAGGTGAGAATCTCTGAAGAGTGGAAAAAACTTCTCGCTGGAGAGTTTGAGAAAGATTATTTTATTAATCTTCGAGAGAAAGTACGAAATGAATACTTGAACAGTCACGTCTTCCCTCACCCGACAAAAGTTTTTCGTGCGTTTGAACTGGTTAAGCCATCTGAGGTAAGGGTTGTAATTCTCGGACAAGACCCCTATCACACACCTTCGGTTGCAGATGGCTTAGCGTTCTCGTCTTTACCAGAGAACGCTGTTCCACCGTCACTTTTAAATATGTTTAAGGAGATAGAGTCAGAATTTGGCATGAAGTGTGAGAGAAACCCCGATCTTACCCGCTGGGCACAGCAGGGAGTTCTTTTGCTAAACGCTTCACTTTCGGTTCGCTCTGGTGAGGCAAACTCGCATGCCGATTTTGGTTGGCACACATTTACCGATGCGGTAATTCGTGCGATCTCTGAGAAAGAAAATCATGTCGTCTTTATGCTCTGGGGTGCGTTTGCAGGAAAAAAAGTTGATCTTATCGATAAAACAAAGCATTTGGTACTTACCTCTGTACATCCGTCGCCACTCTCTGCACATCGCGGTTTTTTTGGTAACAACCACTTTAAAAGCGCGAACGAGTACTTAAAGAACAGCGGCCGTGGCGAGATTGATTGGCGTTGATTATTTAACTTTCCTTCCACCCCTCCCGCTTTAGGAGTACTCGTTTTGATGGGCCGCGAATCGAGTTGTATCCTCCAATCTTCCCATCTGAACGTATAACTCTGTGGCACGGGACTGTCTTGTCTTTGTTCGCTCGCATAATGGCTCCAACTGCTCGCGCGGCGCCTGCGTGACCCGCCTTTGCCGCTACCTGTTTGTAGGAAAGCGTCTTCCCTTTTGAGATTTTCTTCACGACCGCTATAACTTTTTCTCGAAATAGGTTTCTCCTAATCATGTTCATCTGCCGCCGGTGACGACAATCGTCGCACTATGCTTACTAGCTTTGGCGCTTCAGTAACTGGGTATCCACACTTGGATGCATGAGTACGGTTGATATGACCAAAAAGTATTAGCTCTTCAATAGTTTCGTTCACAATTGTAGTGCATGGATAGAACAAATAACTAACCTTTAAGGGTGAGATCAAAACCTTTGGAGGATACTTATTCAACACTGCATCAAAAAACGGTTTGATCTTAAGCCGGTCGCAACCTGCATTAAGCGCTATTCGGGTAATCATGATACGTGCATCAGCTATAGGCCGGAGTCCTGAGTCATGTATCTCCCGCTTATGCTTTTGAAACTCAATATACTCGGGGAGCAAATTTGTATTTGTTAGCCTTTTCTTTTGCTCTAGCGACATGACTTGAGAGTACCAATAAGTATTGCGTTTGCCAATGAGGCTCTACTTGCTAAAACAGTGGGCTTGTTGCTGATGGCTCGTCCTTTTCGCCCATTTTCCTAGTGGCTGGTTTTTTTGCAGTAACCGCATGCTGGGCTGCAAGAGCCTTGCCCGCCGCCTCGCGATATATACAATAATCACAGCTTTTGCCGACAGGCGGGATGGATTCTGAGTCAAGACACGCCTTGATGTCAATGAGTGTTCCTTCTACCCACTTGGCGCTCCCTGTGTACGGGATCACCTTTACGTCAAACTCCAATTTCCCATCAAATGCTGCGCGATCAGTACGGCCGTTTACATAGACAAAATAACCAGTATCTGAAACGGTTAGCCCATTGCCCCGCAAAAGCCACTGATACACCTCCATCTGACGTTTATACCCATCTTGCCACTCAGCATCAAGGGTCACCTCAGAATCCTTTGAGGTTGCCTTGTAGTCTACGACGTGCACCTCACCGCTCGGTGCCACCCATATATCATCTACTGCGCCAGAGACGGTAAATCCTGTTGGTGAATGCTTCACCTCAACACCCTTAAAGTTTTCGCGCCACACGTCCATGCGCGGATCTTCAAACGGAACAACATCAAGTCCGTACTGCGTCATGAGCGGATGCTTTGAACGTGCGGCGCGGTGAATATCAAACTCTTTTTT
>CAYHUS010000028.1:0-9056 GCA_964359715.1 uncultured Candidatus Saccharibacteria bacterium | reverse complement strand
TGCAGTATGTGCGGGATGGCACGGTCTTGAATAGGGGTTGGTGTGATGTATCCCTTGGCGCCAATGGTGCGCTTAAGCTCAGGCGAGATGGCAAAGTCGCTAAATGCATTTTCTGGTGTAAAGACCTCGGTCTCGGTCACCACTGCCTTGTTTATAAAGAGGGCTGGGTCAATATACTTGCCAAAGCGGCGTGACTTGCCTCGTCCGCCGCCTCCGCCTCCACGACCCCCACCTCCGCCAAAGCGGCGTGGTCCTCCTCTCGAAGCTGATGGGCCGCGTGACGCATGCGCGCCAAAACGCCTACGTGGGCTCTTAAATGATGGTTTAAACATTGTGTTTGGTCCAAAGTCTCGATTTCAGGATGGACCCAAACAAGATTCTGGAGTGTTATTACTACCTTTTGACTATAGCACATACTCAAAAGATTTGCAATATCCTCTTGTCCCCATAGCAAAAAGCGCCGGTTGTGCTCGGCGCTTTTTGTATAGATCCGACTAGCTAATACTAAACGCGGCCTTCAGCTTTAAAAGCGCTGCGTTGTATGCACTCTTATATGCATCCAGCGCTGCTTTTACAGCATCGTCCCGCGTCTTTTTGAGTGCCTTGAGTTGAGGTTCCAATGAACCTTTCAATCCATCAAGGCTAGTTTTGAGGGTCTCCTTTGCCGACTTCAGTGAGTTTTTCATCGTCTCGCGGGCAGTCGATGGGTCAACACCAGCCGCACAGTCTGCTTTTGCCTTGGCAATTGCAGCGTCCACTGATGTTTTGAAGGTGGCGAGCGCTGCGTCAACACTTGTCTGTCGGCCAGCCAAAAGAGCGTCAACGGCAGTACGGTAGGTATTGAGTGCAGCGTCAACAGCAGCTTTTCTCACTGCAATTGCTGCCTCTACCTCAGTCTTAAAGGTGGCGACTGCCGCCTTTTGAGCTGTCGTAGTTGCGCGTGCTTCAAGTTTTTCGAAGCGATTGCCTCGATTCTCGTCCCACTTTAGTCTGTTTTCCGAGAGCTTGTCATCGCGAGTATCTCGGCGTTTGTCCTTTCTCTCATCGCGGTCTTCGCGGCGATCTTCGTGCTTCGTCTCCCGTGCTTCAATACCTTTGGTTAAGATAGAAGCAGCACGATCAACGTTTTGGCAGAAGTTTGCGCCACCAATACCCGAGTTAGTCGATGTCGCAGTTGAAGAAGCGAAACGCTTTTCAATACGGTCGCGCATCGAATCAAAGCCTCGCGGCCCCTCGTTATCCTCGCGCGCAAATGCGATTGCGGGAAGAATGAGCGACGCTATAAGGACAAGCGCGATAGCGCTTGCGAACCGGTTAGATGTTATCCACATAGGTCATATCGTCTACGCTCATAAGTTCGTTCATGGCCCCAACCTCTGACGCAACTTGTGCGTCAAACGCGGCGAGCCCTGCGGTCTCTGCAACAGTCTCTCCCTCAAGTGCGAGCGCAAACTCGTCTACCGAGCCCGTCGCCTCTGTCGGGGTAACGTCAAACGATTCAGCCACGCGGCTGTCTGCAGTCATCGCCATCATAGACGTGTCTGCGGCTTTGTTTGACTCGAGCGCAAGGTCTGTCCCTTGCGGCATGCCAATGTAGAATGCGCCTCCCGCGATCACGATGACCGCGACAAGTGCCACTCCAACTTTGGTAAATGTATTCATGTAGATACTAGTGACTGATAACGATCGCACAGGGGTAGGACCAAGTGCCCGTTGAAGTCCTTCTGTACGCGGCAAAAGCTCCCGCCCTATGCGGGAAAGCTCTTTTTCCAGCGCTTCGTCAGTTGGGTACTTCATAGTCTGTGCTCTCAAGAAGAGTACGAAGCTCACGCATAGCCCGTGACAGGGCTTGGCGCACCGCCTCTTCGTTCTTACCCACAATACCAGCTATCTCTCTATGGCTGAGGCCGTCCATGTGCTTGAGCTTTACGAGCGCCTCATCGGTCTCAGAAAGTCGCGCCAACACAGACAAAACGCGGCGAGCCTCTTGATCGAGGTCTGCGTACGCTTCTGGGTCAGGTGCTGGGTCGCGAATAGTAATGAGCGTGTCGTCGTTGTATTCAGGCTTCTTTTTGCGGGTCCAATCAATCACGGTGTTTCTCGCGATGGTAAAGAGATACGGGAGAGGGCTTGCGCTCTGATCTTTGGGCATGGCACGTAGCACTTTGATAAACACGTCTTGTGTTAAATCCTCAGCTTCATCCCTCTGCTTGACTCTGAGATAGATAAATCGAAAGACTGGTGCATACGCACAGCGGTACAGCTCATCAAAGGCGGCATGATCTCCGCTTTGGGCGCCACCAACAAGGTTATCGAACACCTCATCAGTATACTAGTATCCTGCTACGAGGCTATTTGACCTGCCAAAATACCGATCACTATGGCAGCACCCCCCACAAGGAGCATACGAATACCGTGAGAAAGATATGACGTTCGTGACACACGGGCACCAAACATGCCGAGCACGAAGAGCGCAATAAGCGCCGCGCCAATAGAGTATGGGAGCGCACTCAACGATGGCATAAATAGATATGGAAAAAGCGGGATAAACCCCGAGACAAAATACGAGACAAACATAATGAGCGACGCCACGAGTGACTTGTGCCCCGAGACTATGCCCTGCTTCAAATACTCCTCGGTTTCAAACTCAGAAAGGTACTCGCCCGCCGCCATTGAAAAAGCCTCGACACAAATAAGCACCGTACCGGTGAGAAGTATGGTGTCTGCCGAAACGCCGGCGAGCGCGATACCAGAGACTAGGCCTACCGTTGATACCAACGAGTCCTCGACCCCAAAAATAAAGCTTTTAAAGTACGTCGGGGACCAGTGGCTTGTCATAGAACTAGTATACGCGAGTTTGATATACTAGTACGGTATGAAAAATATTATCATCGCGATTATTGTAATTATTATCTTAGCAGTTGGGGGATGGTGGCTTTTCTCAACGGTGCCACTTCCAGAAATGCCTGAAGGTGGTGCTGCAGGCACCGTGCTGGAGGGCTCGCCAGAGGCAGGCTCATTTGATGACACGGCGGGAATGCCGCTCCCAAACACTGACACGCCAGAAATGTCTGTAATCAAAGAGTTTACCGTTAACGGATCTAGCTTCGCTTTCGCGCCAAAAACAATGGCAGTAAAAAAAGGCGACACAGTACGCGTTACTTTTATAAACGAGTCTGGCACACACGATTGGGTGTTAGACGAGTTTAACGCCCGAACTCAGGTTATTGGCGCAGGCAAACAAGAGACCATCGAGTTTGTCGCTGACAAGGCAGGTACGTTTGAGTACTACTGCTCAGTGGGCCAGCACCGCTCGATGGGAATGAAAGGTACATTGACAGTGACAGAGTGACCTAGAAAGAAATTCCCACCCACGCCAAGACATTACCGAACAACAAAACAGCTGTCACCGCTGCACTGATCCATGAGATTGTAGAAAGAGCGCCGCTTACCATAAGCGGCGTTTTTTGTTTTGTAGTGAGAGATGCGTAGGGAGTCGTCGTTGCTACTGAAATAAGAGACCCAATAAACCATGCGTTAACAACAAGAAGTGCGACAAACCCCATCTTGGCTATAAACAAAGGCTGCACCAAAAGGATACTAAACGCGGGCCATGCCATATATGCTCCGGAGAGAATCATCCCGATAAGGCCTGCCCACACAGCGACATGAAGCCTGCCTACGAGGCGAGAATCTAGTGTCTGCTTTGTGCCACGAAAGTACTGCCACCCCAAGTGGTCAGTGTAGAGAATAACCAACGCGGTGTACAGAAGTATGCCAAGGTGCACCCACAGCATAGCTAGAGCCCGACGCTTCGATCGATAGAATATTTACCAGCGCCAAGGATGAGGAGTGCGATGCACGCAGCTACCAACAAGAGTGCGAACTCATATCCGCCCGTACCCACCATAAATCCTTTTGACCAGTGGACAGTAGCGATAGACATGAGCGCGACAAAACCAGTAAAAAGTGCCGAGACTCGCGTAAGTGCACCAAGTACCAGCGCCGCTCCGCCCACCACTTCAACAAAGATAAGAATGACTGCAAAAAACTCGGCAAACGGGAAGCCCAAGGTGCCAAGAAATGCGGCAATCCCTGCGACACCTGCGCCAAACTTTAACCACCCGTGCATGAAGAAGATAACTCCCGTAACCACGCGCAGCACAAGAAGCGCTACATCAGTGTGGGGTGCTGCCCACGACATTTTAAGTAGTGATTTCATAGACTAGACTGCATCAGGGCCAGTACAATCGCACACGGCACAGGTGCCGTCTTCGTTCTCGTGCTGGTGTCCGCATGTGTCGCACGTAGCGACTGCGCCCTCAGCCTTTGTATCATCCATTTCGTCCATGGTTCTGGTTAGTTAGTTTTAACACCCCCAGTATACTATGTCTTTTTATTTGGTTTCCACTGGTGGTGTCCAGCGTTTGTGGCGCTGTGTCCAGCCTAGCTCTGTGAGCCTATTACAAATATCGTTGGTTGACACCTTGTCGACGCGACAAATCTCTAATACCACTTGAAAGCGGCCACGCGCCTCGTCCTCAGACTTGCCCGTGGTCGCGATATCAAGAAATGGAGAATAGGCTATGTATAACCCACCTTGCCTCAGTAGCTGCACCTTCTGAATGCTCGGTGAACTCATGCCTCATCCTAACACAGATTTGAAGAAAAGGCTACAGGGCCGAGCACCAAACTCTACCACGCGTTAAGCCACGAGCGCATCATCTCGATCTCTCTTGTCTGTGAAGTAATGATGTTGTCTGCAAGCGTCTTCATCTCTGCTCGAGACGTCCCCGAGAGAAGCATTCGCCCCATCATCACCGCCATCTCGTGGTGGACTATCATTTGACTCAAAAATTCTTTGTCAAAATCTTCTGCTACTTTAAGCTTTTCTATATCTCCCTCCATGCCCTGCATAGCTCCCATGGCGCCGTGGCCCATACCCATCATTGACGAGTCTACTGGGACTTCAACACCAAACCACTCTTTGTACCACTTCTGCATGTCGTTAATCTCTTTGGTCTGCGCCTCTATAATCCCCTGTGAGAGCGAGAGTATCTCGGGACGTGTGGAGCGCTCGAGAGCAAGCTTCGCCATCACTATCGCCCCCTCGTGGTGCGGAATCATCTCTTCAATAAAGTGTTGATCAATGGTGCTCATCATTGCGGACCGCTGACCCCAAAATGTACGTTCAGTTGGGGCACTGACTCCATACAGAATTAATCCTCCAACAACTGCTACTCCGACAATAATCCAAGCAATGTAGTTATTCATAGAATAGTTTAATTATATCTCCATCTCGCATAACATGCGAGCCATACGTAGTGCTAACCTCACCATTAACCTCCATTAGACTGAGAGCGCCGAACGATCCGATATCCCTCCCCCACACCTCAAAGAATCGCCTGAGCTCAATGTCCTCATCGGACACAGGGCCGGAAAACTCGAGGTGAATGATGGGAACGTCTTTATGGGTATGGATAGGCGTCATAGCCATTCCGCCCATGCCGTACTTTGGCAGATCGGCGTACTGAGGACCAACCCCGATTTCTGTGGGAATTTCAATTCTCTCACCGCTGACATAGATCTCCACTATCGGGTGTGCGTGAAGGCCATTCGTCTCAGCCATCACACTACCGGTAGGTAAGGTGCCATACCACCAGAGTCCAACTCCTACAAGGGGTACAACCCCAAGAATCCAATACTTCTTCATACTACTTGTGTTAATGAATAAGCGCCGAAGGCGCAGGCACAAGTGTTAGTAGCGTTTAGAATTAAGGATGCCGCTTGAAAATAATTCTTGGTAATAAGGTGGTGGGAGCAGGCGATGACGCAATCTTTGAAGTCCAATAAAGACTTGCCGATGAACAAACATGCCGAGCCCTCCCAAAAGCAGTACAAGAACAATTACAGAGGGCAACATTGGCTCCTCCGGCAGGATAGTATGTACGCACTGCGACGACACTCCCCCCAAAAGCGGGCACAAGATGCTGTGGGCAACACCATCGTGCTCCATCACGTTTTTAGGCATAGAAAACCCAGTTGTTGAAACTATCATGACCCCTCCCAGCAAGAGAAAGAGGGCTGCAACTCGGACGAACTGGTCCATATGCCCAGTATAGCTCACAAAGAGTTTTTGCGTAAAAGCACCGCATTGATCGCCACAATGACGGTGGAGAGGGACATGAGGATAGCAGCGACGGCGGGCTCGAGAATAATCCCGTACGCGAACAACGCACCTGCCGCTAGCGGCAACGCAACAATGTTGTAGCCTGAGGCCCAGAACAAGTTTTGAATCATCTTGTTGTAGGTGAGGCGGGAGAGCTTGATGATTTTTGGGATATCGCGTGGATCATTGCGAACCAAAATAATACCAGCAGACTCGATCGCCACATTTGTCCCCGCGCCGATTGCTATCCCGAGGTCAGACTGTGTAAGTGCGGGCGCATCATTGACTCCATCGCCAACAAAAGCCACTCTCTTCCCTTCTTTTTGCAGTGCTTTCACTTTCTCTGACTTATCGCTTGGTAAAACGCGTGCAAAATACTCACTGATGCCAAGCTCCTCTGCTACCTGCTTTGCAACGTCCCCTGAGTCTCCCGTTATCATGGCTATGTGTACGCCCTCAGCCTTGAGCATATCAATCGCCTCTTTTGCTACTTTTCTCGGCGTGTCCATGACTGAAATAGTGCCGAGCTGATTTCCGTCAACCTCTACTATGACATCTGATCCTCCTCTGTGCCCCACGAAAACTTTTTTGCCTTCTACCATGCCTTCTGCACCAATACCAGGGATGCGTTTGAAATCTTTTACTTCACTATATGAAAGTGCGCGATTTTTTGCCTCCGCCACTATTGCTGCAGCAATGGGGTGCTCCGAGTGTGCGTCGACAGAGGCCGCCAGCGCGAGGACTTCGTCGCTCGTCACCTGAACGACAGAAAACTTCCCCTCCGTAAGAGTTCCCGTTTTGTCAAAAAGTACCGTATCTATCGAGCGTGCCGCCTCAAGCGCAAGACGCTGTTTTACTAAAAATCCGTTTCTCGCCGCCATCGTTGTAGAAATTGAAGCAACCAACGGTACCGCGAGTCCCAATGCATGCGGACAAGCTATGACCAAGACCGCCACCAAGCGTTCAGTGGCAAACACAAGCCCCGCTTCAGCGCCAAGCCACGAAACAAAAGTGACACCGCCCGCAAGAACAGCGACACCCGTGAGCCACAGAGCGGCGCGGTCAGACAAAATCTGAAGCTGAGACTTTGACGCCTCTGCTTCGCGAACAAGGCGCATTACACCCGCAAGAAATGTTGCTTCACCAGTTTTCGTCACACGCACAGTGAGCGACCCGTCGCCGTTAATCGAACCGGCGATTACGGTGTCACCTACGTGCTTTGATACAGGGCGGGACTCACCAGTTAAAATTGACTCATCAACTTCTGAAACGCCTGCAACTACTTCTCCATCACCTGGAACCTTAGCCCCCGGCTTCACTACAACCGTATCCCCTACCTTCAAATGCTTTGCCTCGTCTGGGAGAAGTACAGATAGCTCTTTGAGTGCCCCCGTAGCACTCTGAACCGCTCGCATCTCGATGTAGTGCCCGAGGAGCATAATGGCTATCAAGGTCGAGAGTTCCCAGAAAAGTGTGTGCTCACCAACAAACGTAGCGTAGACACTCCATAGGTATGCAGCTGAAGTTGCAATTGTTATAAGTGTCATCATCCCTGGGAGCCACACTTTGAGTTCACGATACGCACCTTTAAGAAAAACCCAACCTCCGTAAAAGAAAACTACTGAACCGAGGCATAAGATAAACCATGAGTGACCAACAAACGTGGGGAGCGAGAACCCGAACGCAATTTCAAAAATCTCAGAATACCCAAGGATCGGCAGCGTCAAAACAAGCGTTATCCAAAACTTCTTTAAAAAATCCTCAATGTGATGCCCTGCATGCTTATCCCCTATGGCTTTAGTGGGGTGGGATGTGTGCGAGTGATGAGCGTGGTTATGAGTCATGTTAGAGAGTATTAAGAACAGCACGTGTCTTGGGTCCCACAATGCCAATGGGGTCTATGCTCGCTTCTTTTTGAAATTGTATGACAGCTGCACGGGTGAGTGTGCCAAAATATCCCGTCGCCTCGCTCGTTAACAACTTTTCCTGTATCAAAATAAGCTGCAACTGACGCACATCTTCGCCACGCGCACCAAACTCCAAAGTTTTTGAAAATATAAATGTGCTTGGGGAGGGTGCTGGAACGGCTATTGGTGCACTCCCCACTTCAAGCGCGGCACGTGTCTTGGGACCCACCACACCAATGGGATCTATACCTTTTGACATTTGAAATGCGGTAACCGATGCCTTGGTCGCTGGGCCAAAATATCCTGTTGGCACGCCGCTAAAAAATCCAAGTTCTTTGAGTCTCGATTGTAATGTGGTAACGCGTTCACCCGTTGAGCCTTCTGATAGCTCGAGGCTTGATGATGCATTGCTTGGCACTACATAGCCAGTCTTGAGCGCAGTAAGAATGGCGCGACGCGTCAGGCCATCTGCTATCCCCGAAGGCGTTATGCCTTTCGCTGCTTGAAACGCGCGCACCGCCTCTCGAGTCTCTGACGAGTAAAGCTCTTGTATCTCGCCACTGTAATAGCCGAGCGTAGTGAGCTCTTGGTGCAGGCCCGCAACATCACGGTCTAGCATCCCCTCTTGAAGTTGGCGCGTGACAGTAAACTGCTCTTCAACTTCGACAGAACCCTCATCACCCTGTATCACCGGCGTCACAAAGGTGCCTGTACCGTTGCCGCCTGCGGCGGCAAAAAGCGAATCGTAAGGGTTAATTGTTCCCGATGGTGCGCGCATCTCAAAGTGGAGGTGCGACACCGTACCTTCAGCATTTCCACTATCGCCCAGCCAGCCAATAAGTTGGCCGCGAGTGACAGTCGAGCCGCGTACCAACCCCGCCGCATACGCGTTCGCCTCGCCGCCAGCACCATCGTCAGTGTTTGGAGTGTCGTTGTTGAGGTGAAGATAGCGGTACGAATATCCCTCGCTGTCCCTAATC
>CAYHUS010000027.1:0-9079 GCA_964359715.1 uncultured Candidatus Saccharibacteria bacterium | reverse complement strand
ACGAATAGAGCGCTGTACATCGTCAACATTGATGATGTAGCCGTGGCGCATACCTTTGCTCTCGGCATACCCAGTCCCAATTATCTTGGGGAACTGTCTACCCTCGTCCTCACGCGCGACGACGACGCGCACCTGATAGGTGCCGACGTCTATGCCTACTGCTGTGCGCTGTGCCATGTGTTGATGATGAAGACGGATGCGTGACGAAAAGCTCGCGACAAAACTTTTTCTCTAACCTATCCATTGTACGCCCATGTTCGAGCCCTCTCAAATGGATAAGCCCGTGGATAATGAGGAAAGGGAGGTACCTCTCCTCTGGCACACCAAAGGTGCGTGCGTGAGTTTTTATCTCTGGTTTGCACAATACCAACTCACCGCTCTGTTTTGAAAGTGGGAAGGAAAGAATGTCGGTCGCCGCGTCAATAGAGCGGTACGTGCGATTCAAGCGACGCATCACTGCCTGAGATACGAATGAATATGAAAGATCATAGCCATCCCCAAGGATGGCTTTTGTATAGCGGCTGATAGTGCGAGGTGTCACTAGTTATGTCGAGCGACGCACGTGGCGGGTAGGCTCTTTGATAAGGCCCAATCGCTCCATCTCTTGTGTTTTGTCGCGTTTTTCAATGCGGCGAAGTGCTGAGACACGGCGCTTGGTCTTGGATTTTATTCGCTCGTGGTAGCGGGACCCTTTGACCTTACGGATGATGCCTGCCCCCTGTACGCGCTTTTGAAAGCGGCGAATGAGCGACATCGAATTCTCGGTCCCGTGCTTAACTACCGTTACATTAATCATAGGGACAAGTAAAGCACGGAAACTCGATTTCTGCAATTAGTGTCGGTTGCGGGTCAGCTCTTTTACAAGCTTATCTTTGGGGACTGAACTCTGAAGTGCGCTTGAGGTGTTGCGCAGAAGGACGGTCCCATCGAGGGCCTCGCGCTGGCCAATAATCGCCACATAGGGTACGCGTTCAAGCTTTGCCTTATCCATTTGCTCACGAAGTGACTCAGCCATAAGGGCCTCGCGAACAGCGATATTAGCTCGCCAAAGCGCCTCGAGCAGGGTAAACGCGCGAAGCTTGGCAGCGTCACCCACGTGGACAACAAAGCATGCCGGTTGACCGACGGCCTCGTCGGGTCGGACGTCTTGTGGGACGGTAAGCGCCATAGAGGTCGCATGGCCTTGGGGTGTCTTGTCTTTCTTTTTTATAAGTTCATCAAAGCGACCTCCCTTGGCGATCACGGAGCGTTCTCCTTTTTTATTTGTGCCAGTGATGGCGAAGACAAGCTCTGCATGCACAGACGGAGAGGTGCTGAGGTGCGACTCAAGATCATACTGAATACCAACAGACTCAAACAGCGCAATGGTGTCAACCATAATTTTTCTCGAGTTTTCTGAAAGATAGTCAATGGGGCGTGGCAGCCGTTCTCGAAGCGGAAGGTCAGATGAAACTAAGGTGTGGTACGCCTTGTCTGGATCTTGCGCGGCAACAGCTCGAAGCTCGGGCTCGAGCGCCTCGTTATTCTTTTTGAAAAAAGAGGCAAGTTCTCTGGTAAATCTGCGGCGTGACTCGTGATCGCCAATCGATGAGATTTGAACCGTGAGGTCGGTAAAGCCTGCAGTCTCTGCGACGGAAAGTGCGGTCTTTACCACCATGGCGTGTGCAATGGCGTGGCGCGCACCAAGGATGGAAAATACAATGGTGGTGCCAGAACCTTTGCGAGCTGAGGCCCATACCTGCGTTGGGGTCTTTGCCTGAGGCTGAGAAGAGATGAGTGCTGTTTGTACTGCCGTCATGAAGTCAGAGTTGCCCGTGTCGGACACTGCTTTACGCGACACCGTTACGGGTGGCGAGCTAAACCCGTATGCAGCCGCGATCCGAGATATGCTCTCGGCAAGTGATTCGCGGAGCGTTGAACGTTCAAGTGATCGCATATGCTATTCGCTATCGAATAAACCTGGGAAAAAATCGAGGCGAGATGGTGGGTAGAGCCGCACAAACGCACGGCCTATGATGTCGCGTTCGGGGAGTACTCCCCATACGCGCGAGTCAGATGATTCGTTACGGTTGTCGCCCATGACAAAGTATTCGCCCTCACCGAGAGTGTACGTCGCGTACTCAGGTCTCACTCGCTCTGGGTCAAGGTATGACTGGTCGACAGTTGTAGAGGTGCCATCTTGGCCGCGAACCACAACAGTGAGCCCCTGAAGCTCAACGGTCTCGTGCGGCAGGCCAATAACTCGCTTGATAAAGTAGACCGACTCATCCTTGGGGTAGCGAAGTATGATGACGTCACCGCGTGCAGGCTTTTCAAAATAGTAGGTAAGCTGATCAACAATTAAATACTCACCAGAATTAAAGGTCGGCTCCATTGACGCACCACGAACAATGAACGGCTGAGCAATAAACCATCTGATCGGAACGACAATGAGGAGAGCTATGAGTGCGAACGAAATGACATCCTGTGTAAATGTTCGCGGCGTTTCATCCATTGCTCTCATTGTAGACGCAGCATTCGTTGCATACAAGCGTTTTTTCATTGTGTAGTGTGAGTAACCCTTACAAAATCGAAGTATGATACGCTGAAACTGTGGATAACAAAAAAATATCGTTTGTTTCTCGCACGGGAAAAACTGTTGACTGCATAGAATCGCGTGGCGTGAATGAAAGAGGAAGTGCAGTTTTGATTCATGGACTTGGTGGATCAATAGAACAGGAGCATTTGGTAGAAGCGGCACGCATCCTCAGTGAACATGGATTTAGGGTGCTACTAGTGAGTGCTACCGAGGATATTGCTTATGGAAAAGAGGCGACTAAAAGGGCGACCGCCACTGCCCGCATTCAAAATCTGGACGATGCACTCATATATATAGAGGAAAGCGGTTGGGATATGACTCACCTTATTGTGGGGGGTCACTCGCTTGGAGGGTTGGCAGCGGGGATTGTTGCCTCGAGAGACAAACGTGTAACTGGAGCACTCTTACTTGCTCCTGTGGTGTCGGGAGATATGGCTCTTATGCGGCGTGGTGTTGAAACACTTGATGCGTGGCGAGAAAAGGGGAGCATAGAACGTGAATTTCCAACACACCCAAATATCGTGTTTGAGATTAGCTACGAGTTTATGAATGATATGCGACACTACTCGCTCATCCAATGCGCAGACACTATTTCAGCGCACGTGTGTATGGTGGTGGGGTCACAAGACGAGTCAACGCCCGCGAGTGAATTAAAACTTTTAGCTCACGTACTCAAAGACCGCGGAACCTATGTCGAGATAAAAGGCACTCGGCACAACTTTAGAGGAAAGGAAAATGAGGTTGCTGCTGCCATTAGCGAGTGGGTCTTGCGCGTGCTGCCTGGGTAACTTTTGAAATCCGTGCGAGTTCACGATCGACTGCTGCAGGACTGATCTTAAGAACATCTCGAGCTGTGACTGCGCGACGTAGCCTGCGTACGGCAATATTTGCAGCAGCGTGTAGGCGAGCCATCTCGCTTCCAAATTGCTTGTTAAGCTCGACGAGCGATCTATGGTACCCTTCACTAATTTTCGATGACATACGTATTTCTTACTTAGGCATTGTAATAATAGTGCGCCCGCGCTCTTTGGTTACTTTTCCACCTAACTCTTGTGCGGTTTTTATCAAAGCTTTCGCCCGCATCTTCTTAAGGTGTCCGGTTTGTTCAAGTACCTGTGTAATATTCCTTCCAACCTCGGCAATATACTTGCCAATAATTCTCTCATTCTCATGATCCATCCGAGTCTTGTAGGTAGTATGCACTTCAGTTCTGTTGGACATATACTCAAAGTAGCTTTTACATACTGGGCTGTCAACGCTACTATAGGTATATGGCAACACATGTGATCGTAGGCCTAGGCAACCCAGATGATGAGCACGTAGGCACTCGTCACAATACTGGCCGAATGGCTGTAATGAAGATTCGCGATTCTAACGATTTTTCAGAGTGGAAGAAGGACAAAAAACCTCCTATGCTAAGCGCCAAGGGAAGCGTGAACGGAAAGAAATCCGTTTTAGTTTTACCAGACACCTACATGAACAACTCGGGCCGTGCGGTCGCACACTTTGTGAAAAATAAAAAGGATGCCGGCAACACCATTGTAATTTATGACGATCTTGACCTGCCGCTCGGCACCATCAAGATTTCTCATGGCCGTTCGTCAGGCGGGCACAACGGCGTCGAGTCCGTTATTCGGGCGCTTAAAACACGAGATTTTGTACGCGTACGTGTCGGCATCTCTCCACAAGGAGCAAAAGGCATGGCAAAAAAGCCAAGCGGAGAAGAGCGGATACTCAAGTTTCTGCTGAGCAAGTTCACTCCAAGTGAGACTGCAGAGCTTAAAAAGGTATTCAAAACAGTTAACGATGCGGTCGATCGCATTGTCACAGAGGGATACCAGTCTGCCATGACGTATGTCAATCAGGCATAGGAGAGAAGCAACTATTGATCAACACACCTCTGTTCCATTTGATGTTATTAAAAAAGGTTCGCGGGGGTACGATAAGATGATCAAGTTTATCGTCTCTCGTGTTAAAGAGAGAGATCGGCTCAGAGAATCTTTAAACGCTAAAACGCACAATGGGCGCTGGGATACCATAGAAGAGATAGATGAGATAGCGCGGGAGATAGCGACGGGGATGGTGGAACTTGAGCCCGAAAATAAACGCGCGTGCTAATTTGCAATAGTATGGATCATGTGGTATAAACACCTTCATGCCAGAAGGGTACATTCGCTCCGAACTTGAGGAAAAAATAGCGGCAATGCAGAAAACTATTGACGCTATAGATAATAGAATCTCATTTTGCGTGGAGCAGTTGGTGGCCAACTTCCATCTCACTGAGGACTTAAAAATTGCATACCGAGTAGAATTAATGGGTCATGAGGAGGATCGTAAATCCAAGCAAGCCCAGCTCAATGAACTAGTAATGCAGACTGCTCGCACAAAAAACTAACATGAAAGAAGCTGCACCAGCACCCGTCACCGAAGAGTTACTTGAAAAGCGCATCGCTGCTATTGATGCACTGCACGTAGAATTAACTCGAATAACTGAGGAGCTTTATTCTCGACCTGAGGCTCTCAGTGTACTCATAGAACGGCGCAAGGGAGTCCAAGAGATGATTCAGATTTTCAATGGAGAGGCAGTAAAAGCTCGTGCTGTTATCGCTGAATTTAGGGATAACCTACAAAAAAATCCGCTTGTTGTCGAGCATGCCAAGCGTTTCTCCTACGCACTGACGCGAGCGTACAATGCACTGTACAGCTACGAAGAGGCCGCGGGACGTATGGTACGAGAGGGAACACTAACGCTGAGCGCACTTACAAAAAAGGACGGAATGCTCAACTAGCTACTTTGTCTTGGTGAACGAGAGCGTCATGCGATGCTCTTTTGGCTCGAACAGCGTTATCTTGAATTGGTAGGTCTTACCCAGAGAGAGTGCTTCGCGAAGCTTTGCCTCTGACTCAAACTCAGAAACGTGCACCAAGCCGGCGACACCCTCTTCGATAGAGGCGAGCGCGCCATATTTGTTGTACTTAATGACTGCCGCTGAGACTAGGTCGTCTTTCTTGTACTTTGCTGATGCGGTAACCCACGGGTCTTCAGAGAGCTGCTTCATTGAGAGTGATATTTTGCCATCTTTGATGTCGATGACCTTTACATTGACTGATTGGCCTACTTTGGCAAATAGACGTGGATCTTCAACCAAGCCCCAATCTATCTCAGAGATGTGCACCAGTCCTTCAAGGCCTTCTCGAACTTTTACAAAAATACCAAAGTCGACAATACCTGTGACAGTGCCTTCAACCACATCGCCAACGGCGTAGTCTGAGGCCAACATCTCCTTAGCCGCGTCACTACCCGAGCCACGCTCTGAGAAGATAAGTTTGCCCTCGCGAGGGTCGGCAGTGATGATAGAGACTTGGAGCGGCTTGCCAATAAGCTTTTTAAGTTCGTCAAGAATAAGGTGCTTCTCACCACCAGTCACTCGAGGGTAGTGCTCTGCCTTAAGTTGTGATGCTGGTAGAAAGCCCTGAATGCTCTGCCATGACAAGATAAGACCACCTTTGTTTGCATCCTTCACCACGAGGTCAAAGATGGTGCCAGCAGCGATAGCTTTTTCAGCATCGCCCCAGATCATCGCCTGACGCGCCTCTTTGAGCGAGAGCTCGATGTAGCCCTCTTTGTTTTCGTTTCGCACCACTTTTGCAGTGATGGTGTCTCCGAGTGCTACCTTTTTAAGCACGTCGCGTGCTGAGAGGTACTCTTTGCCGTAAATAATACCGGTGCCGAAGGGCGCAAGGTCGATGTATATCTTTCCTGATCCAATTGAAATGACTGGACCTTCTGTGGTCTCACCAACTGCTGGTGGGAGCTTGCCCTCGGCAAGAAGCTTATCCATTAAGGTAAGCTCGGGAACCACCTCTACAACTGCTTTTTTAGTTTTTGTTTTAGGCATATCAGTGATCAGGTCAGGTTTCCCGCAGTTTTTATGCCTTGGGAGGTTAGCCTAGCCCGAAGTGACGATACACGGGCATACTAGCGCGAGATTGACGGTTTGTAAATATGGAGTAGTCTCGTATATATGTCACAGGAAATGAAACCAGTTCGTGCACTTGCTGATAAAGATGAGATTCATCTTGTCATTGCAGACGCGCTTGCCGCATGCGAAGCAGTAAAAAGTTTTGAAGAGCGACGCTCTGGGAGGACACGACGCATTGACGAACTTCTACGTGGGAAGTGGAACCCGCACGCAGAGACACGTGGTAATAGGTAGTATGTCTACGGAGAAAATTCCACGACAGCAGTACACTCAAGAACAAGTAGGGCAGGCACTTAAGTTACGCGCAGAGGGCTTTGCATGGAAGGACATCATTATTCGACTGGGCATTCCTAAAAAGCGCCTGAATTCGTTTCAGGCAACTATCTCAAATATAAAAGCAGAGCGGCGAACACTCGAGAATAAACGAGTTGTATACAAGGCTGAGCGATCACGGCTAGCAGAGGCGTATCTTAATTCGGACATCTCGATTGCGGAGCTTGCTCGCAGAAATGGAGTCTCCAAGCGGGCAATGAATAGAAAACTTGGCATGGAGGGTGCGAGGCCTGATGTCCGAGCAGAGCTTAAGCAAGAGGTAAAAACCTAAAGCTTGACGGGCAGGTCGTCGTGGGTACTATGACGATATGAGTTATGAAGAAAATAGGCCAAAGACCGACAAAGTTCTTCGCAGGGGAGGGGGAAGGCTGTCACGGCAAGATCAAGCTGCAATAGAGGCCGAGAGCAAAATTACATTCAATATAGTTCAGCAGAGACGTGAGTTAGCGCGAGGCGAAAACGCAAGGCCGCACGTAGTGCGATTCTTACACCACCGCAACGAGGTGCACTGTAAAAAAGTAATTGCATCAGGAGGAAGGTTTACTGGTGTGGCACGAGCCGCACTTGAGTTGAGTATGAAAGACAGAGAGCGTGAGGGGGACAACTAGTCATCTGGTATACTTTTTTTATGATTATTCAGCGCGTGGGAGGGTACTGTTTTAAAATTTCTGCGGGACCGACGACGGTGGCGATCAATCCGCCTGCGGCAAAAAGCAGTTTAAAGGTCAACAAGTTTGGCTCTGACCTTGTCGTGATCTCGCTTAGGCACCAAGATTTTGATGGCGCCGAGACCGCAACGCACGGGGACAAAGAGCCTTTTGTGATTACTGGACCCGGGGCATACGAAGTGGGAGACATTACTATCACTGGTTTTGCGACTGAGACTAGTTATGACGGCGACCTCGCTCCTGTTGGCAATACGGTATACATCTTTGATATGGATGGTATCCGCGTCATGGCGCTTGGCGCACTCTCGTCGGGGAAGCTCCCACAGGATCTTCGCGAAGAGCTTGATGGTATTGGTATCGCACTTGTTCCTGTGGGTGACGGCGTACTTGACCCAAAGGCAGCGCACGATCTTATGGTGTCCATTGAACCAAAAATAATAATCCCGTACGGGGTCGGCAAGGGGGGAGATCAAGCGATCGCATCATTTTTGAAAGCAGAGGGAGAGAGCGGCGTAAAACCAGAAGAAAAGCTGACCGTGCGTGCAAAAGAGGTGCAAGAAAAAGATGGTGATGTTGTTCTTTTGAACTGATTTTTTTCTGGTACTTTGTAGATAATGATCATTGAGTACATCGAACGCCTGCGACAACAACCACTCTCAGTACGCCGAGAGGCAGTGCGATTGTGGACCGCGGTTAGCGTAGTTGTGGTGATTGTTTTGTACCTAGTCATAGTCGGAGTCAAGAGTTTTATCGACCTCGACCCAACACCTGCAGCTACTATTACTGCGCCGTATCAGCTAGATAGATAGTCGTTTTTGCTGCATTTGTGCTAAAATAGCGAGATATGGCGCGAAAGAAGGGGAGCAATGAAGACGACGGTTTGGGCGAGCAGGTCTCAGACCGCGTGAACGTTATTCAGCAGTCGATCACCGATGAGATGCGTCAGTCATACATTGACTACGCGATGACGGTTATTACTGCCCGCGCTCTGCCTGACGTGCGAGATGGACTCAAACCCGTGCACCGACGCATTCTCTACGCGATGCACGAGATGGGTCTCACTTCGACAGCAAAGTTTAGAAAATCTGCAGCGGTCGTCGGCGATGTTTTGGGTAAGTATCACCCACACGGAGATACGGCTGTGTACGACGCACTTGCAAAGCTCGCTCAAGACTTTACGACTCGATACCCCTTGATCCTTGGACAAGGCAATTTTGGTTCTCTTGACGGCGACTCTCCGGCTGCGATGCGTTATACGGAGGCAAAGATGTCTGCGGTTGCGGGCGAGCTTCTCAGAGATTTGGAAAAAGAGACAGTCTCGTGGAGGCCAAACTATGACGCGACGCGCAAAGAGCCAGAGGTGCTACCTGCCGCTGCACCAAACATTTTGCTCAACGGCACCTTGGGTATTGCGGTGGGTATGGCGACTAACATCCCGCCCCATAACTTGAGCGAGGTGACCGAAGCCGCGATTCACGTTATTGATAACCCAGACGCGACTACTGACGATTTGTTAG
>CAYHUS010000026.1:0-9251 GCA_964359715.1 uncultured Candidatus Saccharibacteria bacterium | reverse complement strand
GGGTAGCTATGTCGGGAAGGGATAACCGCTGAAAGCATCTAAGCGGGAAGCCTACTCTAAGATGAGGAATCGTTAAGGACCCTAAGAGATGATTAGGTTGATAGGCGTTACGTGTACACACAGTAATGTGTTGAGCGGAGACGTACTAATGATCCGATCTCCTATGGGGAAGTGTGAAGATCGCGTACGAACAGTGTTTGTGTGCGTGGTGCAAGTTTAGATGAACGCAGAACATTGAGTGTTCTGTCTTGGTGGTTCGGCGAGAGGGTCACACCTGTTCCCATTCCGAACACAGCAGTTAAGCCTCTCAGCGGCGATGATACTCCGAAAGGGGGAAAGTAGCTCACCGCCAGGACAGAGCACTCAAAAAGAAAAGCGCCGACCCAAAAGGGCCGGCTTTTTCTTTTGTGCTTCGCACGGGCGGTTGGCACTTTCCAGAAACTGGAAAGTAACCCCGCCTGCACTAGCAGGCGGGGTTGTGCCCATCGCGCACTCGGCGATACTAGAGCAAGCTCTGTATCGCGCTCATTTGCTCGGTCATAGCTCACCGCCCAGAGTATTGACTTTTTATTATAACGTGGTATCATGGATCTATGGCTGGAGTAGAACACGGAGGAGAGTCAACACGTGAAGATGTACAGTTCGAGGGCATTCCTTTTGATGCTGTAAAGGCGGGTGACCACGTAATCATTAGAGACAAAAACGAGAAAATAACTGTTGAGGGAATCGTAGAAAATGTCTTTTCAGGAGGCAGTCCTTTCATCACTTTAGTGCGCAAGAGTCCTCGTAGTTATGCTGTCCGCTGTTACAAGGGCGAGTTGCCTCCAAACGAACCGAAGGGTTTTGTGATACTACAAAACGTGATTGTTAAACGCCTAAAGGCGGTAACCATTTAGGAATCAGTCCTCGTTGTTACTTTTTCTGTATCAGAGTAGTATTGCTCTCATGAATGAGGCGGCGCCGGATAAGCAGGATACGGAGCCTGTATGTAAAGGCATGCCGTTTTTTTATAACTCACATACGTGGAGCTGGAGGAGAAATGAAGGAACTCAAAAAAGCGAGAAGTATTGCTTGTGGTGCAAAGTAGTGTGGCCTGAAAGGACATAGTCAAAAATGGTACGATGGTACCTATGGATTGGACTCGGAGACGTCAGGTAGTCTACGCCATTGTGGTGGTGCTTGCGCTCATTGGAGTAACGGCGCTAGGGTGGTATGTGTTCATCTATGCTCCCCCAACGTGCTCGGACAACATCATCAATCAGGGCGAGGGAGGTGTTGACTGCGGCGGCCCGTGTGCAAAGCTGTGCCTTGCTCCAAGAGTAGATGCGTTATGGACACGTCCAGTAAAAGTAGCTGATGGTGTGTACCACGGTGTCGCACTCATAAAAAATCCTCTCGCTGACGCAGCCGGCACTGCCATTGAATATCAGCTTTCTCTCTACGACGCGGGTAATATTCTTATCGCGGCCCGCGAGGGGACCTTTGACGTTTTGCCAGGGCAAACGCGAACGCTCTTTGAAGCCAATATCATTACTGGTTCGCGCATCCCCGTGCGAGCATTTACCATTATCAATAATGGAGCATGGACAACGTCTGAGCCTGAAGAGGTGCCGCTTGCCATTGTGACACAGGAGCTCGATCAAGAAGCGCTGACGCTTACCGCAACTATTGAAAATACTTCAGCACGGACAATAACGCGTATTGTTGCGGATGCACTACTTTACAACAGCGACAATGTTTTGATTGCTGCATCTGAGACTAAGGTTGCGTCGCTCTCTGGGCGCGAACGCAAGGAGATATCATTTACGTGGTCGACCCCGTTTTTATCTCCCATTGCTCGTGCCGATATCGAACTGAGGATAGACGATGCACCTCGTCCGTAACACCGACTGGCTCCTCCTTATATCAGCGCTCTGTATATCTGCGCTCGGGCTTATCTCTATGGAGGGGCTTGGTCAGGGAAGTGCGTTTGCAGATAGGCAGACAGTGTGGCTTTTGCTCGCTGTAGGAGCATTCGTCTTATTTTCAAGTTTTGATCTTAGAATATTGAGAAGAACTTCTGTGGTTGTGGCGATATACGGAGCCTCTATAGCACTTCTCGCTTTTTTATTTATTGCTGGGTCGGTGTTTGGTGGTGCGCAGGGGTGGTTTGATCTTGGGTTTTTTGCACTGCAGCCTGCTGACCCTGCCAAGCTTGCACTGGTCTTGGTGTTGGCAAAGTATTTTTCTCGCAGGCACATCGAGATTGCACACCTGAGGCACCTTATCGTCTCTGGCGCCTATGCACTCATTGTTATTGCACTTTTATTTTTTCAACCAGACTTTGGCTCAGCAGTGATTGTTGCCGCTTTGTGGATGGGTATGGTGCTCGTTGCAGGTATTCCATTCTCGCGTCTCGCATTACTTGCAGGGGTGAGCGCTGCGGCTTTTATTCTTTTGTGGAATTTTGGGTTCGCTGAGTATCAGAAGGAGAGGATTATGACTTTTATTCACCCGCTTGCAGATATACAAGGGTCTGGGTATAACGCATTTCAATCAATGGTTGCGGTGGGGTCGGGAGGTATTTTAGGCAAGGGGATTGGGTACGGGACACAATCGAGACTTCAATTTTTGCCAGAGCACGAAACTGATTTTATTTTTGCATCTTTTGCTGAGGAGTGGGGACTAGTCGGAGTCATTATCTTATTGGGATTGTATGGCGTACTCTTGTATCGCTTGATCGCCAATGCGCGTCGCGGAGAGACAAATTTTGAATCCCTGTTCTCTCTCGGTGTTGCTATTTTAGTCTTGGTACATCTTTCTATACACGTGGGTACTAATGTG
Organism: uncultured Candidatus Saccharibacteria bacterium; assembly: GCA_964359715.1. Classification (GTDB taxonomy): domain Bacteria; phylum Patescibacteriota; class Minisyncoccia; order Phycocordibacterales; family Phycocordibacteraceae; genus Phycocordibacter. The sequence goes on along the minus strand of CAYHUS010000026.1, from coordinate 6,428 downwards.
GGTCTTATTCCAGTTACAGGAACCACGCTCCCGTTCATGAGCTATGGAGGGTCCCACCTTATAACGGGCTATGCCATGCTTGGGATGGTTAATGCTATGCGCAGGTATCAAAGGCCAGTACGCGAGCTGAGTGACCGAGAGGTGATCAAAGCGATGTGATTGACTAAACAGCTAAAATATGTTAGGGTCCACAGATGTCCGAGCGGCCACGACGACACGAATCAGCAGGTAATCTCGTTAATTACTCAGAGCGGATGGTGTCGTCCCGCATTCGTAGAATGTTTCAGCTTTTTGGGACATTGGTAATGCTTACATGTTTTTTGTATGGTCCGCTTGCTCTCCTATCAATTTTTCTTGTTGAAAATGTATTACTAACTCAAGGCACGCTCTTTATCGCAAATCTTCTCTGCGGGTATGTAAATCTTTTGTACGTCCCAGCACTGCAGTATGTGCCAGGGCTCTCTCCATTATTTTTTGGCCTTTTCTCATCAGTCATCGGGGGTAATCTTGGTGTGTTAATTCTCGCGTTTAGGGCGTTGCGTGGTAGACCAATATTTGGCTTCGGACGCAAGTATGCGCCAGCATATATATGAGCCATAGGATGCCAATTGCTGAACGATTGCCACCACACGTTTCAGTGCACGCACTAAGAAAAGATCTTCCCTACATTTATCAAGGGAGCACACCATCATGCACTGCAGCGGCACTTAGTATGGTGCTCTTGTACTACAAGCAGCACTACGGATTAAAGAACTGTCCTCGCTTTCTAACTATCTTTGAGAAGATACGTAGCGATCGTCGCTTTGCTTCGTATGGACGCAGTATTGTACTTTTAAAAGATGTACCAAAGTATGCGACTGAGGACATTGGCCTTCGCGCGGCGATTTTTACAGGTTCTCTCACTGATATTAAAAAATTCACTGACAAGGATATTCCAGTTATTGTGCACGCGACTATGGCTGAGGGTGGGGAGCACGCGCTGGTTATTACAAACGTTGACGCACACTATGTATATTACAAAAACTCTCGCTCAGGAGACTTTAGGGAACACAGGCATGAAATTGAGAGCTTCTTAAAGTATTGGGAGACAAAGCATCAGTTTGTTGTGGTGTACCCGCCAGAAAAATAGTATGGAACAAACATTCATTGAACATCGACTCCCACAAAATGTAACAAACCTTGCACTTAATCGTGACCTTCCATACGAGTATCAAGGCAATTGGCCGTCGTGTGTTGCGGCGAGTTTAAAAATGGCACTTCGCTATAATAATGTTTCATCACCAAGCCATCGAGAGATTTATAAACAAATGCGGCGAGAATGTTGCGGAGGCGGATGGGGAGGACTTGCCATATCGCATGCGGCAAGCTATGCGCGACGTCTTGGGTGCCAGGTGTGGTCAGGGAGGGGTACTATTGATACCCTCAAGTACTACACTGATCTCGATATTCCAGTTGTGGTGGGGTGTATTGCACATGGGGGCGGTGCGCACGCGATCGTGGTCACCAAAGTAACAAAAAAATATGTGTATTACAAAAACCCACGCTCCGGAGATCATCGTGAACATCAACATCCAATTGATGACTTTTCTCGTCGTTGGAGAAATGATGGATCAGAGTATGCGGCAATAGGAGGTTTGAAGCGTTAATTCTTCTCATATACCTCAACGGTTTTTTTGATCATACCTCGAACACCAAAGTAACGAGATACTTTTTCTTTGAGTCGCGCTGCATAGCGCGCACGTGTATTGGGTCCCGCTATAAGTTCTCTGAGAGCTTTGACGGTAGCGTTTGTGTCATACGCGGGGACTAACAGTCCCGATATCTCATCCTCCACTACCTCGGGGTTGCCTCCAATAATGGTTGCAATAACGGGTAGCTCTGCCGAGCCTGCCTCAAGGAGCGCGTAGGGGAGACCCGACTTGTTTGGGGTGTAGAGAAATATATCAAATGCTTTAAGAAGTCGGGACGCGTCTTTAACAAAGCCGGTAAACGCTACAGACTCAGAAAGTCCACGAGATTTTACATGCGTCCGCAAAAGCTGCTCTTGCTCACCCCCGCCAATAACAACATACATAATTTTTTCACGCTCCTCTGAGGTGAGCGCTTCAATGGCATTCAGCGCATTAAAGTGCCCTAGGTTGTTTATGAGTTCAGCAATGGTGCCAATCAGAATGCGTCCTTCCGGAATAGTAACGATCTTTGAAAGCTCTACGCGCGCAGTGTTCTTAGGTAAAAAAAGTGGCTCGTCAATACCGTTATGTATAGGTATGGTCTTGATCCCAAGTGGGGTATGTAGTGCATCAAAGTGAGACACAGTAATCACGTGGTGGGAGAGAAAGAGCGTGAGAAGAGACGCTACCCAGCGAAAAAACTTGCCCAAGGGTGCGACAGGTTCATTGTGGGCCCAGCCGTGCGCTGTAAATATCACTTTTTTTACCCCACAGAGGCGCGCCGCTAACGCCCCAAGCCCGCCTGCTTTTGAAGAGTTAACGTGCACAATATCTGGCCGCTCTCTCCAAATAATCTTCACAAGCTCAAAGAACGACTGGAGGTCAGAAAAAATGCTAATATCCCTCTGCATTGAGGGGATAGAGATGGTGCGTATATGCTGTTCGTTGAGTCGCGCAATAAGCGGACCAGTACCGCCAAGCGCAACGGAAACATCATAGGCACCTGATACTGCGGTCGCAACATCAAACACATACCTCCCCGCACCACCCCACACTGACTTGGTGATCACCAATAAAAGCTTTTTCTTCACTCTGGTATGGTACCACCGTGGTGTAATGCTGGTTCGTGACTAGAGATGCATTTTTGTGGTATAGTTTGTCGGCGCAATGTCCGTCCTCTACCTCAGAGACCAAATAACGCTTTTTATTGGTGATTTCATTGTATTTGGCGCGGCTTTGTGGCTGACGCTTTTAATCCGCCACTTTGAGACACCGTCAGAGTACTCACTCCTTTTGCACGTTGGCCCTTTTTCTTTTCTTGCACTTTTATGGATTACCGTTTTTGTGATCGTGGGTCTCTACGATAGGCACATAGCGCTTTTTGAGCATCGGCTGGCAGCGACCATCACTGAAGCACAGATCATTAACATGCTTATCGCGGCGGCGTTTTTCTTTATTGTGCCGGTGCGTATCCAGCCAATGACGGTGCTCATTATGTATTTTGTAGTTTCTACAGTGCTTATTGTGGTGTGGAGATTAGTTATTTTTAAGCGGCACCCACGAGCCGATGACATAGAGCCAGTCATTGTTGTGGGATCGGGTGTTGATGTCGATGATTTGGTGAAGGAGATTGGGGAGAGACCAGGAACGCACCTTAGTGTCACGTCGTATATTCGAACAGACAGGCTTGACGGACAGGAGATAGGAAGTGAAGTGACTAAGGTAGTTGGCACTACGCAGGCCGCGACCATTGTTATAGATCCACGCATTCTCACAGCGAGCGATCTATTCAAAAAAATATCCCACCTCGACATCATTGATGCGTCAGATGTGTACGAAGCTGTGTTTAGCCGCGTTGCGCTAACACTTGTTGATGGGGGACAGTTGGTGCGAATTTCTGAGAGCCGAGAAAGTAAGATTTACGACGCACTCAAACGCATTATGGACGTTATTATTGCCGCGGCGCTCGGGATTGTGTCGTTGGTGATATATCCTTTTGTCTGGCTCGCCATTTTCATAGAAGATAGAGGGAAATTTTTTGTGCGACAGGTTCGAGTTGGGAAGCGTGGCGTGCTGTTTGATCTCATAAAATTCAGGAGCATGAGCGGAGATGACGGAGGGAATTATGAAGATGGAAAGACAAAGCTTGTCGTCACAAAAACAGGGAACTTTTTGAGAAAGTCTCGCATCGATGAGCTTCCTCAGCTCTGGTCTGTGATTGTCGGCTCTCAATCATTGGTTGGTCCGCGACCAGAACTCCCCCCGCTTGTGGCTTTGTATAACGAAAAGATACCCCACTATAATCTTCGCCACTTGGTGCAACCAGGTTTGTCTGGGTGGGCACAGCTCTATGACCAATCACACCCTCACGGAGAGAGCGATACTGACGCCACGCGGCGCAAGCTCTCGTATGACTTGTACTATGTGAAGCACCGTTCGCTCATACTTGATTTGGATATCGCGCTCAAAACACTAAAAACCCTTGCACTTCGCTTGGGGGCATAATACTGCACGTATGATTATTGATGGTAAAGCTGTATCAGAAAAGCGAATTGATGAACTTCTTAAAGAGAGGGCTCAGTTTGGTGCGCTTACGCTCTCCATCGTTGTCACGAATGAAGATGCGGTGACATCATCGTACTTGCGCATCAAAAGTCGTGTTGCTGAGAGGCTTGCTATTGTCACCGAGCTCCTGTCATCACTTGCTGATGCTCGAGGAGATGGAGTGGTACTTCAACTACCGCTCCCATCGCACGTTGATACAGACATTGAGCGAAATAAAATTCCGCTTTTTGGTGACGTTGATGTACTCTCAGATGCTGCGTACCAGAAGTTTGTTGATGGAGATTTTCCGCCGCCGCCAGTACCGCGCGCGATGGAGTACTTATTGAATGAATACAACGTACCTGTTTCTGGGAAGGTAGTGGTGGTGATTGGACAAGGACGTTTGGTAGGAAAGCCAGCTGCAGAACTATTTCGTCAGCGAGGGGCTCTGGTTACTGCGCTTCAAAAAGGTGATGACATTTTTGCACATACCCGCGGGGCGGACATTATTGTATTAGGCGCTGGCGAGCCAAACCTTTTAAAGCCAGACATGATCAAAGATGGTGTGGTGATACTCGACGCTGGCACCTCTGAGGCTGGAGGCGTCGTGGTAGGTGATGCTGATCCTCGGTGTGCTGAGAAAGCGTCGCTCTTTACTCCGGTACCAAGGGGGATCGGCCCCATCGCCGTGGTTGAGATTTTTGCTAATTTGTTTGAACTGAAGCGACTACAGTCAAAAAACTAAGAGCTGGAAGCTTAGCCTTTACTGTGGCATACTAGCCATATTCATATGGTTTGGACGAGGATTATTGCCGTTGTTCTTTTGCTGCTCGGCGCAGGAGTCGGATATTTTGTGTACGTCTCAGAAGTCCCAGATAGTGGCTTTAATTTTAAGTACGGCTTAGACTTGGCTGGAGGTACGCACCTTGTATACAGCGCAGATACTTCTCGAATTGCCTCAGCAGAGATTGGTGATGCCATGGATGCGCTCCGCAACGTTATCGAGCGGCGGGTAAATCTTTTTGGCGTGTCAGAGCCGTTGGTGCAGGTTCAAAGGGGTGGTATCGGTGCTGAGGGGGACAATAGACTGATTGTCGAGCTACCGGGGGTCACGAACCTTGACGATGCTATCAAGTCAATTGGCGAGACACCGCTTCTCGATTTCAGACTTCGCAATGAGGCTGGGACAAGTACCGATTCATTTATACAAACAAATTTGACGGGGCAGTATCTCTCTAAGGCAGAGCTTCAGTTCGGAAGCGGTACAGCAGGGAGCATCTCGAACGCACCTGTGATTCTCCTCACATTCACCACCGAGGGCGGAGAACGATTTAAAAAAATTACTGAAGAAAACGTAGGAAGGGAGCTTGGCATATTCCTTGATAATCAGCTTATCTCTGCACCCGTTATTCAAGAGGTTATCCCTGGAGGGCAGGCAACCATCACTGGCACGTTTACTGCAGAGGAGGCGCGAGACATGGTTCGCAATCTAAACTTTGGTGCACTCCCGCTTCCTATTTCACTCATATCATCAAAGACGATAGGCGCATCATTAGGAGCTGAGGCACTTGATGCGAGTATGGTTGCTGGTGCGTGGGGACTACTCTTTGTCGCTATCTTTCTTGTGACTTGGTACCGACTCCCTGGGTTGGTGGCTGTTGTGGCACTTATTCTCTACACGGTGCTCTCTCTCGCAATATTTAAGCTTATCCCTGTGACGCTTACGGTTGCTGGACTTGCAGCCTTCATTCTCTCCATTGGCATGGCGGTGGATGCGAACATACTTATATTTGAACGAACGAAAGAAGAGCTGAAGCGGGGCAAAACTCTGCACGATGCCATCCATGAAGGCTTTAATCGCGCATGGTCGTCGATTCGCGACTCCAACCTCTCATCGATTATTACCGGTATTATTTTATTCTGGCTTGGGGGAACCGCGGTTATCAAGGGGTTTGCGCTCGTGTTTGTGTTGGGAGTTTTGATTTCAATGTTTACTGCAATTACTGTTTCGCGAACACTGCTCTTGGCACTTGGGGTGACACGCTCGGACTCTCCGCTTATGAAGAAGTTATTCAGTAGCGGTTTTTCAAAATAGTATGTACATCGTTAAACACAGGAAGATCTGGTACACGCTCTCTGCACTTCTGATTGCCGCTTCGCTTATCTCGCTCTTTGTGTGGGGGGTTAAATTTGTCATTGACTTTACAGGGGGGC
>CAYHUS010000025.1:0-9403 GCA_964359715.1 uncultured Candidatus Saccharibacteria bacterium | reverse complement strand
CGTATTTCATTCTGCAACGGCAGCTGTCGTACTGAGTGAATGGAAGAGCGATGTGTCGGGATCATATTCAGCAGGCCCCGAGACGCCGATCGCATACCAACCGGTGGTGGTGACAGAGACGTCTACTAAATCAGTGCCTGCCACGGGAACCGAGAAAGCAGAGGACCACGCTTCTGGAGTCATTGTGGTTACCAATACCTCGACTCGTACACAGCGGCTTATTACCAACACGCGCTTTGAGTCTCCCGAAGGACTCATCTATAGGATCCATGCACCTATTGTGGTGCCCGCAGCTACTACCAAGGGCACTGTTACGACGCCAGGCTCTATAGAAGCAACGGTGTATGCAGATGAACCAGGGGAGAAGTACAATATCGGCGCAGCATCGTTTACTGTCCCTGGGCTCAAGGGTTCGCAGACGTATACCCAAGTGACAGCAAAATCGGCATTGCCAATGGCAGGAGGGTTTGTGGGCGATAAAGCAGTGGTTGAGAAGACCATTCGTGACCAAGCAGTTGCAGAAATAAAAGCAGATTTGGAACGAAAGCTTCGAGAAAAGGTAGTCGCCTCTACACCTCCGAACGGTATAGTTTTCCCTGATGGTATTGAGATTCGATATTCGGAAGAACCAGATCGTGCAGATCAAGGCAACGCTACTATTACGGTTCGTGGCACGGCGCTTGCTGCATCATTCTCAGGAGATCAACTTGCACGTGCGCTTGCCTCACGCGCAGGTATCATTACAGAGACGCCGCTTGTACTCAATATGCCATCTGAACTTCAATACTCTGGACAATCAGGAAATGTTGAATCAGGCTCTGGTCTCACGTTCACGCTCACTGGAAGTGCGCATCTTGTAGCGCAGTTTAGCGCTACACAGCTTGCAGAAGATTTGGTGGGTAAGACTGAGCAGGAAGCTGAGGATGTCCGTTCAAAGTATCCATCGCTGGTGGGTCCAATGGAGATTACGGTGATCCCGTTCTGGCTCTCTTCGCTGCCAAAGAACCCTGAGAGAATAAAGGTCGACGTGAGGGGGGTGCTTGACCAAAATCCCTAGTATTTGCTAGTATAGGCACTGCCCACACCGGTCGGATCCGCATGGGAAACACGAAAGAAGAAACTGAGGAGGTAAGCGGTATTGTTATCGAGTCGCTTCCAAACGCCCTCTTTCGCGTTGAGTGTGACAATGGTCAGGTGGTACTTGCGTACCTAGCTGGCAAGATGCGCCTCCACCGCATACGCGTGCTGGTAGGCGACAAGGTCACCCTTATTTTGGATCCGTACGGCGGACGTGCACGCATAGTCCGCCGCATGTAGGCATTCACATGAAAGTACGCGCATCAGTAAAGAAACAACAGGCTGGCGACATTTTGGTTCGCCGGCGCGGTCGTATCTATCGAATAAATAAGAGAAACCCGCGTCGTAAAGCGCGTCAAGGATAATATGCGTATTGCCGGTATTACACTCCCCGATGAGAAGCAAATAGTATTTGCCCTTACAGCAGTCCACGGTATTGGCCGTGCCCGAGCGCGCCAACTTGCTGACGAAGCTAAGGTATCACCAACTAAGAAAGCAAAAGACATTACGCAGGATGAAGAGAATAAACTTCGCGCACTTATTGAAAAGCTCACGATCGAAGGAGATCTACGACGTGAGGTTTCTTCAAACGTCAAACGACTGAAGGATATCAAGGCGTACCGCGGGGTGCGTCACATGAAGGGTCTGCCCACTCGAGGACAGCGGACAAAGACTAATTCGCGCACTGTTCGTGGCAACGTTCGTAAGACCATGGGTTCTGGACGCCGTAAGCTTGAGAAGACGTAAACCAGTATGGGTAAAAAACGAGTTAATAAAATGCAGGGTAGTGGTGTCGATAGCGGTAAGCGCGATCGAGCACTTTCTAAAGGCTCAAAGCGCAAGCTTGAGCGAGGCATCTTATATATCGAGTCGACATTTAACAACACAAAACTAACCCTTACCGACGAGGGAGGGGCAACGGTCATGTGGTCGTCAGCTGGCGCACTTGGCTTTTCTGGAAACCGAAAGGCGACGCCGTTTGCTGCGGCAAAGGTTGGCGAGGTGCTTGGCGAGAAAGCCATGGTTGCTGGCCTTAAGGAGGTTGATGTATACATAAAGGGAGTTGGCTCAGGAAGAGAGTCAGCGCTCCGAGCATTTGCAGGCAAGGGCATTGGCATTATTTCAATTCACGATGTTACCCCGATACCTCACAACGGTCCGAGACCGCCTAAGCCACGTCGCGTATAAACACTATGATCATTGGTCCAAAATATAAGATTTGCAAGAGACTCGGAGCCAGCATTTTTGAAAAGTGCCAAACTAAGTCATTTTCGCTTGTAGCACAGCGTGCGCAAGGCGATAAGAAGGGGAGGAGAGCGGGGTCAGACTTTAAGCGCCAACTTATAGAGAAGCAGAAGTTGCGTTTGATTTACTCACTCACTGAGCAGCAGTTCTCTCGGTATGTGAAGGCAGCACTTGAGAGCGGCGAGAACCCATCTCAACACTTGTATGCATCGCTTGAGTCAAGACTTGATTCTGTCGCGTACCGTACAGGATTAGTTTCAACACGTCGCGCCGCACGACAGTTGGTCTCTCACGGACATCTCACAGTAAATGGAAAGAGAGTCACCGTCCCTTCATATGTCGTTCATGCGGGGGACACTGTACAAGTTCGTGAAGGCTCAAAGGGGAGCTCGATGATTCAGTCCCGTTCTGAAGCGCTCAAAGAGCACAAAACACCGCAATGGATAACCTTTGATCCAGCACTGATGGAAGGTACGTTTACCAAGGCACCAGAGTGGGGTGCGCAAGATTCTCAAGTTGATTTTGGCGCGGTGTTTGAATACTACACCCGTTAGAATATTAATAATTAGTAAATACGAATGTGTTATGGACTACTCAATAGTGTTACCGTCAAAGCCTCGCGTTGTCTCTGAGGAGAGCAATGTAGGCGTGTATGAAATAGACGGGTTTTATCCAGGATACGGGCATACGTTGGGCAATAGCCTTAGACGTATTATCCTCTCATCAATTCCTGGAGCTGCAATAACCTCAGTGAAGATTGACGGAGTGCAGCATGAATTTTCTACCATCGAGGGAGTAAAAGAAGACGTTATAGCGATGATTTTAAACCTTAAGAAGGTACGGATCCGCATTACAGACAATCCGCCTCACACGGTAACACTCTCAGTTATGGGAGTAAAAGAAGTGACGGCCGGTGACATTGTTGTTCCGGGTCAGGTTGAGATTTTGAATCCATCACAAAAAATAGCTACACTCACAGATAAATCATCGAAGCTCGAAATGGAGATTGCTGTCGAAACGGGTCTTGGGTACGTACCAAAGGAAATTATTCAGAAGGATCGCTCAGAGATTGGTTCAATATCAATGGACGCAATCTTTACCCCAATCAGACGCGCGCACTATGAAGTCGAGAACATGCGAGTCGGAGATAAAACAAACTTTAATCGCTTGCGCCTTACACTAGAGACTGACGGCACACTGACACCAAGAGAAGCGCTTGAGCGATCTATTGCGATCATGATTCAGCAGTTAAAGTCGATTGTCGGCTTTAAGGAAGAAGAGGCTGCTCTCCCGCAAGATATGGGAACAGACCAACCAGACATGTCAGACGATGTTATGAAGACTCGCGTTGAAGAGCTTGAGCTCTCGACCCGCACCGCCAACGCCTTGACCCAAGGTTCTATCAGAACACTTGGTGGCTTGGTGCGTAAGGCAGAGTCTGATATTCTCTCAATCGAGGGTATCGGGCAGAAGGGCCTTGATGAGATCAAGGATGCTCTTAAGCACTTTGGACTCACCCTCAAGAAGAACGAATAAGTATGAGGCACCACAATACCGTACGAAAATTTGGCAGAAAGAGCGGACAGCGGCAGGCTCTTTTAGCATCTCTTGCTGAGGCGTTGGTGCTCAAAGAAAAGATCCTGACTACCGAAGCAAAGGCGAAGGAACTTCGTGGTTTTGTAGAGCCATTGATTACAGCGGGAAAGCAAAACACGCTCGCTACACGGCGTCGGCTTATTGCACGCTTGAAGGGACGAGAGCGCGTTGCCAAAAAAATCCTTGATACGCTCTCTCCAAGATATGCAGACCGCAAAGGTGGGTATACGCGTGTAACAAAGGTGTTTAAGAAGTCGTCCGATGCCCGCGCACAAGCTCTTATTGAATTTGTCTAATATGCAAACTACTTACACCATCGACGCAAAGGGAAAAAAGCTTGGCAGAGTTGCAGCCGAGGCGGCAAATTATCTTATGGGCAAAAACCGCGCGGACTTTGTGCGCCACGCTTCACCTGACGTTCGCGTTACCATAGTAAACGCTGGCAAGCTCTCGCTTACCGAGAAAAAACAAAAAGACACTATTTACAAACGCTTTTCTGGCTACCAAGGAACAAAGCTAAAGATTGAGAACTTGAAGGCACTGAGCACGCGGCGCGGGTATAGCGAGGGATTGAAACGCGCAATTCGCGGCATGCTTCCCAACAATAAGCTTCGCCCCGATCGATTGAAGCGATTAACGATAACAGATTAGTATGAAAGCTGCACAAAAATACATCGAAACAGTAGGGAGAAGGAAGACTGCTTCTGCGCGAGTGAGGATTCAGACCTCGACAAAACCTTCTATCACAGTCAATGGTAAGCAGGTAGATGAATATTTTGCTACACCTGAGTGGCAACACGCTGTTCGATCGCCACTCGCACACTCTGATGAGAAGTTTGCTATTACAGCTGTAGTACGTGGCGGCGGTATTGCGGCGCAGGCAGTGGCGGTCAGGCACGGTATAGCACGTGCACTTGTTGATTTTGATTTGGAGAAGCGTACTGACCTCAAAAAGGCAGGGTACCTCAAGCGTGACCCACGTGCTAAAGAGCGTCGCAAGCCAGGTCTCAAAAAGGCACGCAAGAGCCCACAGTGGAGCAAGCGTTAATTTTTCCTCTATGATATTTGAAGAAGTACGACAAGCGGCAGACCAAAGTATGGAGATTATCGAGGCGCTTGGACGCCGAGGGCCTGAATATAAAAAGGCATGGGACGACTTTATTAAGAAGCACGAACTGCCAAGAGAGATGCCACGACACGGCTGTGGAGTCTACCGACCAAAGGAGATCTAATTGAATTATTTGAGTGTTTGCAGCGCGGGGACACTGTAGCTATACTTTGTGCATGAGCGACGACGACATTACGATTGACCCTGATGCTGACCTTGGCGATGGTGAGGCAACGCCCGAGATGCGCCTTAAAAAACTCCGCGATGAGCTTAAAAGGGTGCGCACTGAGCGAGACGAGCACCTAGCAGGGTGGCAGCGAGCAAAAGCAGACTACATTAACCTTGAAAGGCGAATGCGTGAGTCTGTGGGAACCCTCTCACGCGCAGGCGTACAGGCAATCGCACTCGACCTTCTCTCCGTCTATGACTCGCTCGAGTCTGCGCTTACACATGCCGTGTCAGATGAGGTGAGGCAGGGCTTGGGCGCAACTATTAAACAGTTTGACGCAGTGCTTACCGCCCACGGCGTAAAGAAGATAGAGGTAGGAGAAGGTGCACTTTTTGACCCCCACCAGCACGAGCCCGTACAGACAGTTGCAACAGATGAAAAGGCGAGGGATAATACAGTCGCACGCGTTCTCCAGAGCGGATTTCTAATACACGACTCTGTCCTCCGCCCAGCACGCGTCGCTGTATACCATCTTTGAACTTATTTAGTAATCTAATACACACCACATGGCTAAAATACTTGGGATAGATCTTGGAACTACAAACTCGGCGATGGCTATCGTCGAGGCAGGGGAACCGCGCATTATTGAGAACGCTGAAGGTAACCGCACTACGCCATCAGTGGTTGCGCTCTCAAAGACAGGCGAGCGCCTTGTGGGACTTATCGCAAAGCGTCAAGCGGTCACCAATCCAAAGAACACTATCTACCAGATAAAGCGATTTATTGGCCACACTTTTGATGAGCCAAATGTAGAGAAAGACAGAAAAGCGGTGCCATTTGAGATGCGCAAGAGCCAAAACGGAGGCATCGAAGTCTTGATGGGTGATAAGTGGATGCGGCCAGAAGAAGCGTCAGCAATGATTTTACAAAAGCTGAAGCAAGACGCTGAAGCAAAAATAGGAGAACCAATTACCGAAGCGGTGATCACGGTCCCTGCATATTTTAACGATACACAGCGTCAAGCTACCAAGGATGCGGGCAAAATCGCAGGGCTCGATGTTAAGCGCATAATCCCAGAGCCAACCGCAGCTGCCTTGGCATACGGCTTCGATAAGAAGAAAGATGAAAAGATTGCGGTTTTTGACTTTGGAGGAGGAACTTTTGATATCTCAATTCTTGAAGTCGGTTCTGATGTCATTGAAGTAAAGTCAGTTGATGGCGATGCGCACCTTGGGGGTAAAGATCTGGATCAGAAAATTATGCAGTGGCTTGGCGAGGAGTTTAAAAAAGAGTCTGGCATAGATGTGCTCACTGACCCTCTGGCGAAGCAGCGTCTTGATGAGGCAGCTGAGAAGGCAAAGATTGAACTTTCTACTGCTCTTGAGACAGAGATTAATATTCCCTTCATTACTTCAGACTCTTCTGGCCCTCGTCATTTATTGATAAAAATGACTCGTGCCAAACTTGAGGAGCTTGCAAGGGAGCATATTGATCGTGCAATGATGATAACTAAGCGAGCGATGGATGCGTCGCCCTTTAAGGTTGCTGACATCAATGAAGTTGTGTTGGTAGGAGGTCAGACCAGAATGCCAGCTATTCAAAAAGCAGTAGAAGAGTTTTTTGGTAAAAAACCGCACATGGGCGTTAACCCAGACGAAGTGGTGGCCATGGGAGCTGCGATACAAGGTGGGATTCTTGCTGGTGATGTAAAGGATATACTTTTGCTCGACGTTATCCCGCTTTCTCTTGGCATCGAAACCATGGGTGGAGTCGCGACCAAGCTTATTGATAGAAATACCACTATCCCAACATCTAAATCTCAGACGTTCTCAACTGCATCTGACAATCAGACATCTGTTGAGATCCATATTGTTCAGGGCGAGCGAGCCATGGCGAACGACAATAAGACACTTGGCCGTTTTCATCTTGATGGCATCCCACCTGCTCCACGCGGCATGCCACAGGTTGAAGTTACCTTTGATGTCGATTCAAACGGCATACTCAGCGTTTCGGCTAAAGACAAGACAACAGGAAAAGCTCAGTCGATACGCATTGAGGCGCGTTCTGGACTCTCAGAAGCAGATATTGAAAAGATGAGGGCTGATGCTGACACACATGCAGATCAGGATAAGAAGGCACGCGAGCTGGTCGAGGTACGCAATGTCGCAGATTCTATGATCTATACTGCAGAGAAATCACTAGTTGATTATAGGGACAAGCTCCCCGCAGATGTCTCGGCCTCGGTCCAATCTGCTATAGACGCGCTAAAAAAAGTTAAGGACACTGGAGACACTGAAGGTATAAAGGCAGCTTCGCAAGCACTCTCAACTGAGATGCAGAAAATCGGCACAGCAATGCAGGGGCAGGGAGGTGGGACGCCAAATACTCCACCTGAGGCGGAGGCTGGACAGGAGCCCCGCGACGTTGACTCAAAGTAGTAGAGTGTCATACTGAGTGCATGGTAGCGCGTAGCGGCATTGAGAAGCTCCGCCATGATCATCAAGTGGCCTTTGCTGCTTGGAGGAAAGCGAATGACATGCGCATGACAGAAGCCTTGAAGCAGACAAAGACACGCACGCTAACCTCAGAAGAAAAAAAGAATCAAGAACTTTTTTCAAAGCTTGCAAAGATTTTTAGAGACTATGAGGTAGGGGGCCACTTTATCAATTAGGCAGTACTTGATCGTGTAGTCAAGAAAGCCTTACAATACAGTTTGATGGACTACTACCAGACACTCGGAGTGGATAAAAAAGCGTCAAAGGACGATATAAAAAAAGCGTTTCGAACCTTGGCTCACAAGTATCACCCTGATAAAAAAGGTGGAGATGAGAAAAAGTTTAAAGAAATTAGCGAAGCGTACACAGTGCTTTCAGATGATAAAAAGCGGGCAGAGTATGACTCGTACGGACGCGTGTTCTCTGGAGGTTCTGCCGGAGGTCCTGACGGCTTTGGAGGGGCAGAAGGATTTGATTTTTCCCAGTTTGGCGGATTTGGCAATAACGGACAGTTTGAGATAAACATTGACGATTTGTTTGGCGGGTTCTCAGACATTTTTGGTGGCAAGGGACGCGCTAAGCGTGGCAGGGACATCTCAATTGACATTGAGGTTAGTTTTAAGGAATCAATATTTGGTGTTGAACGTCGGGTTCTGCTCACTAAAGATACGGATTGCAACAACTGTTCTGGAAGTGGTGCAGAACCGGGATCGAAGACAAAGACCTGCCCGACGTGTAACGGTAAGGGTTCTGTAGTAGAGTCCCAGCGCTCACCATTTGGATTCTTTTCTGTATCGAGGCCGTGTGCTACCTGCCATGGAAAAAAGACAGTACCAGAAAAACCCTGCGCTATCTGCCACGGACACGGAGTTATCCGTAAAGAGGAGGAAGTGGTGGTCCAAGTACCCGCAGGAATTGATAACGGGGCTGTGATCAGATTATCTCAAATGGGTGAGGCGCTCTCAGGCGGCAAGCCCGGAGATTTGTATATCAAGGTGCACGTAGCGGCTGATAAACGTTTTACCAAAGAAGGGCACAATATAATCACTGAACTACCAATCAAGGTGAGTGATGCACTCACGGGTGCTGAGTATGTACTAGAAACGCTTGATGGGTCAACAACCATACACGTACCGGCAATTAGAAGCGCAGATGAAATGTTGAGGCTAAAAGGAAAGGGAGTTCCGATTGGACACAATAAACGCGGTGATCTTTTAATTAAAGTGCGAGTTGAGTTTCCACAGAAGCTTTCAAAAGAAGCAGAGGCACTTATCAAAAAGCTTCGTGACGAAGGAGTATAGGACGCTTAACTGTGGATACACTCCAATAAGCGCGCTATACTGCACGCATGGATTCCACATCCTCTCTGGACGTGGGCGGCGCACTACAGAGCGCCGTTAATCTCTTTTTAGGCTTTGGCTCAGACGTGTTTATCTTCATAACACTTGTAGCGCTTGTTGCTGTGTTTGCTTTTTACTTTGGTCGAGACAGACTTATGCCCCTTGTAGCTGGTATCTATGCCTCTCTCGTTCTCTATTCATACTTTCCATACACCGAGTACCTCACGTCTCCATATATGTTCATTGGGCTGTTTGTGGGCCTCTCGTTTGTAGGTATGATGGCGTTCTCAGGACTGGCTGGGTTTTTCTCATCGAGCGGTGTCGGGTTTATAAAAGTAGTTGGACTTTCTGTTGTCACTGCGCTTTTTGTTAT
>CAYHUS010000024.1:0-10101 GCA_964359715.1 uncultured Candidatus Saccharibacteria bacterium | reverse complement strand
AGCCCTTAACATCTATCTTGGTGTCTACTACAGCGACCACGACCACACATCGATCAGAAAAGAAGTTCAAGCTGAGTATCCCTATATTGATTTGGCTCGCGGGTTCATCGCTCAGGAGGACTTTATTGTTAACATCGACCCACTGCGCAAGCGGCTGTATGCTCTCGCTAAAAGCTACAACAGGGGCGAGGTGTCTCTCTATATAGAGTACTTAAACACTGGCGCCAATATTGCCGTGAACCCACAGTCATATATTTGGCCAGCATCACTCTTAAAGGTACCTGTTGCTATGGCCGCAATGCGCAAGGTAGAAAAAGGCGAGTGGTCGCTCGACACCGAGTTACTCTTGCACGAAGAAGATAGGGATGGCGAGTCTGGTAATGTAGAACATCTTGTCGCCAACGCGCCTACTGGCTCGACATTTACTGTTGAGGAGTTAATAAAGCTCAGCCTTGAAAAGTCTGACAACACCGCGTACCGAATGCTTTTACGAGAAGTGGGGTTTGGTGCGATGCGTGACCTCCATGAGGCAATTGGTCTCGAGGAGTTAATAAGTCGTGAGGGTAAGATATCAGCAAAAGAATATTCGCGAGTGCTACGTTCACTCTATACTGCAAGCTATTTAAAACGTTCAAGTTCGCAGCTCATACTCCGCTGTCTTGATAACTCGATATTTAATGATTACATCTCATTTCCTATTGATCCAACAGTACCGTTCCCACACAAGTACGGGAAGAACATTGACGAGCGTGTGTACTCTGACTCTGGCATCGTGTATCTAGAGCATAGGCCATACCTTATCTCGGTCATGGTGCAGGGAGATATAATGGCCGATCCAGAAGCTGAGGAGAAGCGGGCCACACAGTTTATGCGCACGGTATCCCGAGAGACGTATGATTACTTCAAAAACTTCAAATGATAAAATTGAATGATCAGTATGATTGACTTTCTGCAAAACATTTCAAATAACACTTTGCGATGGGTAGTGCTGGTATGTGCCGCCTTGACTCTTGTCTTTGCGTATCTGTGGTATTTTCATCCTCATGATCCTACCGCATCCGCGAGCGAGTACCCCTATATCGACTTCTCACGTAACTTCATTGCCCAAGAGCACTACATCACAAACATCCAACCACTCCGCGATACGCTCAAGGAGAAGGCTCGTCAGTTTGAGCAGGATGGACGTAAGGTCTCTATGTATGTTGAGTTTTTAAACACGGGCGCAAATATATCAGTAAATCAAGAGACATACATTCTCCCTGCGTCACTCATCAAGGTGCCGCTTGCTATTGCGGTATTAAAAAAAGTACAGGATGGCGAGTGGAAGCTTGAGAACGAGCTTGTCTTATTGAATGGTGACAAAGATGATACATCAGGAAATGAGCGTGACATGTTTGCCGATTATCCCATTGGTGCTACGTTTACTATCGAGCACTTATTGGAGCGACTGCTTATTGATTCAGACAATACCGCTTACAACATACTGCTTCGGAATACTGGTGAAAAGCAGTTCGAGGAGGTAGTTAATACACTAGGGCTTCAAGATTTATTCCGCATTAACGGTGCGGTCTCTGCCAAAGAGTATTCACGAATCTTACGTTCGCTTTACACCGCGAGCTATCTCAATCGTGCTAATTCAGAACGCATTCTTGAATGGCTCGATGAGGCGACGTTCTCTGATTTTATTAGCCATTCCATAGAGAACGAGATACCGTTCCCGCACAAGTACGGGCTTGATAGAGAGAAGCGGATATTTGGAGACTCGGGGATTGCCTACATAGCCAACAGGCCTTACATCATCTCGGTATTAGTTGAGGGGAGGGCCGATAGCACATATGAAGAGGAGTATGAGATTGCCTCAGGGTTTATTCAAGACGTCTCTATGACTACATACACCTTCTTTAAGAGTGATAACTAGTATGCAGTACCAACCACACACAACATCTGCAAGAGCTCTCGCACTACTACTCGCGACCTTCTTTATTGTATCGCCACTGACCAGCCTCGCGTCGCCAGACCCACGTGGGAATATTGTCGACTATCTGTGGCAGGCACGACAAAACCCCAACGTGGTCGACAATTTTATTCCTATGTCAGAGCGAATCAGGCAAGCACAAGAGAGTCTTCAGGGTAGTGCGTTTGCGAGTAACAGCCCAGTACAGTATCAGCCAGTATCAATCACAGACTATTTATATGATTCACTTGGCCTCTCACAAGAAAAACCTTCAATCCATATTCTTAACACCAAGGCTCACCCACTAGAAGGCGAGGAGTGGAAAATAAGATTTACTACCAAGGGAAGCGGTGACCTATTAATTAGCCCTGGGTCTGAAAGTACAAAAGAAGAAGACAAGTTTATCTCGCTTCGCTGTGGAGCACAAGAAGTAGAGGTCGAACACCTTACAGACAACAAAATATTAGCGAGAGGGTGGCAGTGCGGTGATATTGGCACCATTACACACCTCACGCTCAAAGAGGGGCGGCACTCATTTAAAATCGGCTTTTCTGACGAACAGCGCATCGCCCACAACGGGCCAAATAGTAAAAATGTGTTGGGCCTCTTCCCACCACACCAAACTGTAGTAGCCGCGGGAAATGCAACCCTTAACTTGGTGCAGCCTGACCCGATGGCGGGGGACCTTATGTTCGCGGTTGTCGCTTTACGTCCAAGCGCCAGCACGGTCAACACACCGTCAGGGTGGACGTCGCTCGGCGATCAAGCAGGGACAGATGGTGGCGCTGAGGGTGTAGACACAGGCTCTGTACGTCTGTACACCTTTTATAAGGTAGCGGCAGGAACCGAGGCTACCACTTCTGTGGCTTTTACCGAAAACGGCACTACCTCAGCCTTTAGTGGTGTGATTTATAAAGTGAGGTCTGCGTCAGCAACATACGAAATCGCCACTTCATCGTATCCTATAAACGCTGACGCGACTGCGTGGGGGTCGGTGTTGGCTACCACCACAGCGCCTGATCTTATCTCGGGTGATCTTATATTTATGATCGCGGCACAAAATGGTAATGTCTCAAACACATCTGCTTGGAACATAACCTCAACTGGTATGACTGGTATCTCGACTGTGCAAGAGCAGTTTGAATATGTGACCACAACGGGTAATGACCTTGAGTTTGGAGTAGCGACCGCATTGGTGTGGGGTGGTACAGGATACTCAAGCCCACGAACTACTATTACACAAGGCACAGCTGCCTCTGGTGCGGTGTCAGTGGTGCGTATAAGGCAAGGTGCGGGGGCCAATAGAAGTGACGCATTTGTCCGCGCGTGCGGGGTAGCCGCAGGAGGTACTACTTCTGCAACTCCCGCATACCCTGAGCACGAACGGGGCGACTTGCTCATCTTGTTTAATGAAGCACGTAACTCTACGGTGACTCAAACCAATCCAGCGAGCTGGGGTAACGTAGGCACCACGTCATTAGGTGGTGCGAGCACCTTTGCCGCCGACACAGGTAACTCAAAGATCGCAGCGTTTTATAGATTTGTTGCTACCACCACCTATACTGGTACAGTCACCTCATCTATAGCAGGCGCTGGCGTGACGGGAACCTCGACTGTCGCGCAGATATGCTCGGTGCATCGCGATAACGCATCGTGGTGGGATATTGATGTAGACGGTGGCTCTGATAATGCAGGAGGCAGTGTGTCGTGGTCAGTCACAGGACAAGGCATCGATTTGTCAGAAAACAATGGTGGGAGCGTGGTTATGGTGGCAAGCGGTATTAACACTGACGCGTACAACTATTCAAACCACGCCATATCTGCGTCGGGGATCACGTTCTCAGAGTTTAATCGCGACGGTGTCCAGAACACCACAAGCGGTAATGACTCACACCTTGATATCGCATCAGGCTACGTGACGGGGGGCACGGCGACCAATGTAGTGCCAAGCTTTACCATGACGTCAAACAGCTCTGCAGCCAACGCCCCTGCGGGAGCGTCGATGTTTCTCTCGCTTAACGCAACCACTACCGCTAATGTGGGGAGGACAGTGCGGCTGATCTCGAACAAGATGATATTGCATCAGGGGAGTAGGTTTCAAATCAGATGAGATCATACTATATCTCGGCGATGGTTCTTGGACTCATCTTGGTGGGTGGGATGGTACTTTTTATCTTCACGTCGAGCGGGGAGTCAACAACTGATGGCGAGGTGAGAGGTGCGCAGTCTCGACTTTCTGACTCACGCTTAGAGAACTATATGCCCGTGCAGTCTAGAGTGCCACCACCGCAGTATCGCCATTATTGGAACGAGGATATTGGCGTATCACTTTTTTATCCAGAGACTATGATCATAGACGAGCACCCTGAGCGAAATGGGGGAATGACCGTTGTGTTTACTGATGAGGCTAGTGAGAGCGGTTTTCAGATATACGTTGCAACGTACTTTGAAGACACGATTAGCGAGGAGCAGTTTAAGCTCGACGTGCCAAGTGGTGTGAGGAATAACGCAGTGCCAAGCACTATTGACTATACCGAGTCAGTGGAGTTTAAGAGCGAAGACGAAGTTTTGGGCCCGACCTTTGAGGTGTGGGTGATTAAGAATGGGTATCTCTACGAGGTCACTGCTCCCCTTGACCAGCGAGAATTGGTCAGGCAAGTAGTTACTGATTGGCGATTCTACTAAAAATATAAGTATGAACCGAGCACGAAAAATCATCGCTTTCCTTACTGTGGCTCTTGTACTTGCGTTTGGTGCGTGGTGGTACCTAGCACCAGCTGTGCAGCCAAATTTGGCGAGTGGGCAAACAGCCTATACTAATGAGCTATACCAATTTTCATTCGCCGCACCAGAGGGATACGCTGTACGTGAGGGTGACGGGGTTGTTTTTGTTGAGGACAAAAAAGGTGATGGCATACAGATACTCATAACGCCGATTGACGAGGATATCACGGTGATGACCGTCGAGCGTATCAACGCTGACATCCCCGACATGAGGATAACCGACACCGAGCCTGTGGAGATAGGCGATGCCCGCACAGGGCTCGCCTTCAAGAGTGACAATGAGGCGTTTGACGGTGCGAGTAGAGAAGTCTGGTTTGTGTATGGCGGGTACCTCTATCAGATATCTACCTATGAACGACTCGACCCGGTCTTGAAACAGCTATTTTCTACATGGGAATTTATTTAAAAATACTCATCGCACTGTTTGTCCTCGCGCCATTTGCGGCAGATGCCTCTGGCCTTGCAAAGCCGCCTAACAACCTAGGTTTAAAGATATACTGGACCTTTAATGAAGGATCCGGGACAAGAGCGATCGACTACTCGAGCAATTCAAATTATGGGACGCTGGTCGGCAGCCCATCATTTATCGCAGGCAAAAGCGGAAACAGGACGGCGCTGGATTTTAACGGTTCAAGTAATTATGTCCAGGCGTCCCAGGCGCCAGGCACGACGAATGTCACTATCTCTGCGTGGGTGCGGATCACGGCGGCTCCAGGATCTAATGGCGGCATTGCCGGGTTTCTATCAGCCCTTTTTGGTGATGGGCGAAAAAATCTTTTCGTTGGAACCGACGGAAAGTTGTACTTTTTTACGTACGATGGTGCGACTAAAACAACCAGTACGCCGACAGACACGATACCCCTTAACACATGGGTACATGTAGTGGGGACAGCTGACGGCACAAACTTGAAAACGTATATGAATGGAGTTGAGGTGGGTACTGTCGCCTCAGGGTCGCTATTAGACACGTATACCTTTTTTGTGAGCGGCACATCCGGGAGCCCAGCTACAAACGGCCATGGCTACCTTAATGCAGATATAGACGAAGTGCGTATGTACGATCGCGCGCTCACCGCACCTCAAGTGGTCGCGCTCTACGAGCAGGGCTATGCGCGACTCAATGCGTCGTCTGCAACACTCACGAGTGGTACAACACTTGGGAATGGCCTCGTTGGCCACTGGACGTTTGACGGCGCTGATACACTCTCGAGTATTACGGATAAGTCAGGTAATTCTAAAAATGGGTACTTCTATGGAGGTGCGACATCGACCGCCAAGACTGCCGGCAAACTTGGCCAAGCACTCCGATTTAATGGATCAACAAATTACATCAATACACCCACTATCAGCATCGCTTCAAGCATTTCTGCAAGTGCATGGGTTCACTCATCAAATTTCGACCAAAACGGCATGGTGATCCTCAAGGGGGCGGTGAATGAGCAATGGGAGCTTTTTTTTGCGGCAGATACTAATGATCTCAAGTGGCGCGGTGGTGGTCTTAGCTCAGTCGACTGTACCCCCTTGCCAACAAATAATGCATGGCATCATATCGTAGCCACTCAAACTGGTACGGCCGCGATTGTGTATGTTGATGGTGTCGTGTGCAACAGCAACACAGTTGAAGCAATTGCGAACGGGTCAAATGGTATCGCCATTGGACGTTTCGATGATTTTGGCGGAAGTTACTACTTTAATGGAATGATAGACGACGTGCGGCTCTACAATCGCGTATTGTCTGCGGACGAGGTGAAGCAGCTCTATCGTCTTGGTGGGGGAAAGGTGAACGCTTCCTCAGTGGCACTCCAAGGCCCATCGCTCGGGAATGGATTGCTTGGTCATTGGACGTTTGATGGATCAAAGCTGACGCAGAATGTTGCGGACTCGAGTGGTGCAGGCAATAACGCCTTTTTAACATCTGGCTTTACATCAACAACAACTGCAGCAGGGAAATTAGGACAGGCATTGAATTTTGATGGGAGTAACGACTATGTGAGCCTTTCTTCTTTTGCTCATAACATCGGTACTGGAGACTTCACTTTTTCCGCATGGGTCTATCCGAGAAGGGTGACCACAAATTATGACGGCATTATGAGTGTCGGGAGCTTCGCGCCGGCCATGGTCGTAGACGCAGGAGCTACAAATCAATGGGGTGCATTCTGGGGTAGTAACCTCCCTTCAGGCTCCATATTGAGTACGCACACATGGTATTTTCTGGTGATGCAACGAGAGGGCACCACAGTTCGTTTTTACAGAAATGGGGTTGTTGAGCCGACGACGCACACTGTCTCTACATCTATGGCTAACACTACGTTTCAGATTGGTACAAACAATAGTGTCGGTACTGCTCTGTGCGACTGCATTATTGATGATCCGCGCGTCTACAATCGTGCGTTGTCAGCTGCCGAGGTGCTGCAGCTCTATCGCCTAGGAAAATAATGACATGAAAAACTATTATTCACTTGCTATCGCTCTTTCACTCCTTATTGTTGTGGGGGTAACGGTCGCGTTTTTCTCAACTAAGCCTGTAGCGCTAGATCCGGCAATACGGTTAGCAGATGCCACACTCAAAGACCGCACCATTGTCGATTTTGGTGTAAACGCTGATGGTGTCGTTGCGTATTCGTACCTTGACGCTCACGTGCCAGCAGCACTTGATGAGTCTGAAATAGTGGAACTCAGAAATGAGAATTCGTACACAAAGCTCATTGCTATAGATGAGAGCACCAAAGACCCAACACTCACGCTCGAAACACGTTTCTACTCTCAACCTGCCTATGCACAGGATGTCGACGGTTCGTGGCGGTATCTCAAATATGCGACGACGACTCAAGGGGTATTTAGAAACAGAGACATGACCCTAGCCAAGGCCCTCGTTGAAATGGTGGTGCGCACCGCATATGCAGACACAGTATCTCCATTTTCAAGTGCAGGGGACGGGCAGGCATATCGCTATGATGTGGACAACACCGAGTTTTGTGGTACAGAAGGTTGGGATATTGCGCACGCTGCGACAGATGCAGATTCAGTTGCACCAACGGCCACAAATTCATGGGCGTCCGCATTTGGGAATTCGGTGTTTGTCGATCCAACATGGACCTGTGACGGACAAATAATAAGAACATTCTTGCCTTTCGATACATCTGCTATACCATCAGCTGCCACAGTAAGTGCCACAACGCTCAATGTATATGTTAATACTAAAGCTACTGGTGTTAACGATGGGACTGACTACATAACCGTAGTACGAAGCTCGCAGGCAACACACACAACACTTGCTGTCGCTGATTATGATCAGTGCGGCACAATTACAAATCCGACCGAAGGTGTTGACTCTGGCCAGCGTAAGGACGTGACGTCAATCTCCACTGGAGCGTACTTGGTGTTTACGCTCAATGTTACGGGTATTGGGTGGGTTGCCAAAAGCGGAGCATCCTCTAACTGTTCAGCTACCGCGGGGATAACATGTCTTGGCCTTCGAGAAGGGCATGACACAACTAACAATATGCCCTTTTCATCCACAGATACTGGGATTAATATTGCGAATTCTGAGGACAGTACCGGCGACGGGGACGATCGTGACCCATATCTCGAGGTGACTTACTCGACTGCTTCGTCAGCGGTCCAAAGCGGGCTTAAGGTGGGGGCGTATGGGTCGCTGAAGGTGATAGGTGGAGGAATAAAAATAAAATGAGATACCTCATCGCATTCGCACTTGTGCTCTTAGTCTCAGTTCCAATTCATGCAGACGCGGCGCGGCTGTGGTCGTCGGGGTGCGAGTTGCAGGGTGACTCGCCAGCAACGCCAACTGACAACCTTGAATTTGATACGGACCAGTCTGGTGCAGCGACACAGGCGATATCAACAAGTGTTGTTCGAAGTGGTGTCTCGTCATGTACTGCGACCGGTAATGGGTCAGGGTGGGCACTTTTTCAACAGCAATTTTCAGCTGCTCCAAGTACTGAAGCATTTTATGCTCGGTATTATCTCTACATCCACACAACCCCAACAAGTAATACGCAGGTTGGCACGTGGTACAACAGCACTGACATGGAGTCATCGCTTGTGGTGACTAGTACAAGGACGCTTGAACTTTATGATGATGGTGGGCTCCTCGTGGGAACGTACGCCACCCCACTTTCAACGGGGACATGGTATCGGATAGAACAACTCTACAATTCAGCAGTAGATAATCTCGATGTCAGACTCGATGGTACGACGATCATCGACGCTTCGTGTACTGGATGCGACGGCGCAGATTGGTTTGCTGTTGGTGTGGACGACACCATTGCATCGCCAACTGGCGTTTTTTACTTTGATGATATTGCACTCAATAACACATCTGGAGGTTCGCAAACGTCATGGCCTGGGGCGGGGTCCATCGTCCATATGCAGCCAGATGGAAGTGCGGGGGATAACAACGATGCATCTGCTGGCACCTGCGCGGATATTGACGAGATAACTCCTGACAGCGGGACTACTGTCGCCTTACTTAACTCGGATCTTGACATCATTGATTGTACTGCGGAGTCATCATCTACTGCTGGTATTGATGCCTTTGATACAGTAACACTTGTTCAGGTTGGAATTAACGAGAAAGTTGACGATATTGTTTCTGCTTCGTGGGCACTACGGGTTAAATCTGCTTCGGGAGGCACCACCTCGACGGGCACGACTGTCACTCATAACGATGAGACTTACAAAACGAACGGTGACACCGCACCGCGAAACTATAGTTTGACTTCGTATACTGACCCAACAACAGGAATCGCGTGGACACCAACGGGAACTAATTCATTGGACGCTATGCAAATAGGTGCGCAGTCCATAGACGCTTCTCCCGATGTACGAGTTACGACGTTGTGGGGCTTGATCGAGTATGTGGATGGTGCAGCTCCCGTTGCGGCAGAAAAAATGCGTTCACGGGTGGCGGGCGGGCGGCTAAAGGTGCAGAGTGGGAGGTTTATCTTGAGGTCAAATTAGGGTTTAAATAGAAAGCCGAAAATGGTAAAGTAGGAGCGTCGCCGACTAGGTAAGCCTGGCTACGCCAGTCTTGCGTCGGCTTCACTCGAAGAGAATATGAGCGAGCTCCTATTCTCCTTCTCGTTCGCCGACGTAGCTCAGGTAGTTAGAGCACAGCATTCATAAAGCTGAGGTCGAAGGTGCAAATCCTTCCGCCGACACAAAAAGAACAGAGTGAGTTTTGCGCCGGCGGAGCACTGCGCCTGCGCGCAATGCGTAAGGATTTGCACGCCGGAGCGATGTCGAGCCAGCCGGCGAGACCGTGAGGCAGGGTCGTGAAAATTCGCGAGCGACGGCGAGTGAATTATTCCTGACCAATCCTGCCGCCGGCACCACCTTGGTCG
>CAYHUS010000023.1:0-10585 GCA_964359715.1 uncultured Candidatus Saccharibacteria bacterium | reverse complement strand
TTTTTGGTATGACTACCACCAACACTGACGATCTCAATATTGGCCAGCAGCTCGAGCGCACGCTCCCGTACTTTGACTACATTATGCCTATGGTGTATCCGTCACACTATCCAAAAAACTTTAGAGATCTCGGCAATCCAAACAACTACCCGTACGAGATCATTAAAATTTCTATGGGTGCGGCTGTTGAGCGTACCATTGCAACCTCAACCACAGTGCGTACGCTCTCTGGTATGCCTATTGCCTCTACCACGCCACAGCTCTATACAAAAAAGAATGAACCGAGAAGTAAGATGCGGCCATGGCTTCAAGACTTTGACTACGGGAAGGACTATACTCCAGACGACATCCGCGCGCAGATTAAGGGTGCAAATGACGTTGGCCTTACTTCGTGGGTATTTTGGGACGCCGGCAACAAATATAGCTCGTTACGCCAAGCATTGGCCAAAAGTGAAGTAGTAGAGCAGTAGAGAGCCGTTATACTGTAGCTATGGATTGGGGAAGTAGGATCACCTACCTTGCGTCGACTGCATATAAAGACAGGACGACTCCATTTGGCATTAAAGACAAAGACAGGATGCAGCACCTGTGTGTTATGGGCCGCGTTGGTTCTGGCCGAGCTCAGCTATTGGCCCGCATGGCGCTTCAAGACATTGAGCGCGGCATTGGTATCTTGGCGATTGATGTTGCGGGTAATCTGACGCCACTTATTATGGAGCGTTTGTCAGAGGACGCCCAGCGAAGGGTTATTCACCTTGATCCGTCAGATGCCGAGTATCCCTTTTCGTGGAATATAGTTGATGATTTTAAGGGAAGTGCGGTGGGACGTGAGCGGTTTCTTGAAGTACTTGCTTCTGTGTATCGCACCAAGCGCAATGACCTCACCGACTTTGTAGGTAAGTATATTCTCAACTCTCCCATGGGCACAGTGCTCGATCTCTTTACTATTGTGACAGACGAGACAGTGAGGGGTGAGATGTACAAGCCAGAGTCAGAAGAGGCTGAAGAACTCACTACTTTACTAGATGAGAACCAAGACACAGTCGCCACAATTGCAGAGCACGGCAGATATCTTGCCAAAGACACCATGGTGCGTAACTTGCTCGGTCAGCTTGAGGGAAAGTTTTCTCTCTCTGCGCTCGCAGATGGTGCAATTATTATTCTTGACGTTTCTAGGATTCGCATTTTCCCAACGCGAATAACGCCGATAGTGCGTCTATTTACCTATGCCGCACGAGCTGCTGCGACGCACCACGATCGCCCTGTAGCACTCTTTCTTCACGATTGCCTAAGATACTTTACCGAGTCTGATGCAGAGCAGGTGTTCAACGATCGCACCATCGCACTTACGCTTTCAGACACCATTTATCACGAGGGAGATACTCCTCTTAGAGAAAAGTCACTCGCTCGATGTGGTTCGGTCATCACCTTTCAACCACACCCGTTAGACGTCTCTCTTGTTGAACATTCATTGTATCCCTATGTCTCACCAGAAGAGCTTTCAACACTTGAAGACGGTGAGGCGTGCGTAGCGCTCACCATCGATGCGGTTCGGACACAGCCATTTTTTGCGCGTGCGCTCGAGCTTCCAGAGCGAGCAAATATTTCACTCCAAGATATGTTTGTTGAGTCAAGGCAGAAGTATACAACGACCCGTCTCAAGGTTGATGAATCTTTTAGGAAGCGCGTAATGAAAGAGTTACCTCCCCCTGACGCACCTCCTGGCGGAGGAAGCTCATTTTCAGATGCATTTAGATCAATCTTTGCAAATGCAACAAAACCCGCAGTAGGACCTGATGGGGTCCCGAATGTTCCACCTGCTCCTCCTGCTCAAGCTCCACCCATGCCGTATATGCCCAAGGAAGAGTCCACAGAGAAAGATGTGTCTGAGGAGGATCTTCGCCAAATGCTCTATGTCGGGCCCATCCCTGCGTAGCGCCCTATTTTTGATGTTATTTTTATGTCCCGCGTTTAGTATTGGCGGGGGCGTTACTTTTGATGAGGTCATGGCAAATCCCGACGGGAGAGATAAGGGGAGAGAGTGGGTTCGGATTAAAAATGATTCTGGTTCGACACTGTACCCCGCACAACTTAAATTTTCTGAAAACGGGACTCGACACACTATACGTGCTGTGGGAGAAGCGGGGGTGCCACACGGCGCATACGCGATCATTGCCGATAATGCAGAGACGTACTCAGTCGAACACCCACAGTCAAACGAATATCTTTTTGATAGCGCCTTCACGCTCAACAATGGTGGTGAGGCAATTCGTCTTGAAGATCCATCGGGGCAGGTAGTAGCAGAACTTACCTATGCTGGAGTTGAGCCTTCTACAAAGAAGTCCTCACCACAAGTTATAGCCGCAGTCGTAGTACCGGTGACCGATGATTCGGACGAGAGGGGAGTTTTGCCATGGATTTTTGCAGTAGCCTGCGTTGCAGCAGTAGGGTCGTTGGCACTCCCACGGGTAACCCGGCGTCCCTCGCGCGGGTACACCATAATTGATATATCTTAGTTTTTATTGTAAAGTTTTATACACAGAACGATGCTGATACTAGTAACTGGCGGTGCGGGATTCATTGGCTCTCATTTGTGTGAGCGATTAGTGCGTGGTGGTCATAAAGTACTGTCCCTCGATAATAATTTGACGGGCATGTCTGATAACCGCGTTCAGGGGGTGGAGTACCGTTTTGGACACACCAAGGATATTGAGCGATTAGTGCCAGAATCTCCAGACCTCGTGTACCACTTGGGAGAATACGCACGAGTTGAGAAAAGTTTTGAAGACATTGCTCGCGTCTGGGACTCAAACATGATGGGAACATTTTCTGTTCTTGAATTTTGCAAGAAGCGTTCATGCAAAATCGTCTATGCAGGCTCGTCAACTAAGTTTGCTGCGGGCGGGTTTGGTCGCGAGCAAAGCCCGTATGCGTGGACCAAAGCATCAAACACCGAGCTCGTAAAGAATTATGGCGCATGGTATGGCGTACCGTATGTGATTACGTACTTCTACAACGTATATGGAGGTCGAGAGCGCGGGAGCGGTCCGTACGCGACCCTTATAGGTATCCTTAAAGAGCAGTACAAGAACGGACAGCCTCTGACCATAGTGGCCCCAGGGACACAAAAGCGTAACTTTACGCATATAGAGGACACTGTTGAGGGACTGGTGCTTGCGGGCGAACGTGGGGAGGGAGATGAATACGGTATAGGTAACGATAGTGCCTACTCTGTTATAGAAATCGCAAACCTCTTTGGAACAGACGTAGTAATGCTCCCTGAGCGAAAAGGAAACAGAGACAGCTCGCCTGTCGATACAGAGAAGATTAGGTCTCTTGGGTGGACGCCCAAACGAAGCATTGTCGAACACGTTCAAGAGTTTGTTGCCACCACAAAACAAGAGGTCGCTCCCGAGCGACGTGTGCTCGTATTTTCTACCACATTTCATCCTGTTTCAGGCCCCGCAGAAGAAGCGTTGTGCGACCTCATGCTCTCGATGCCCGATCTTCATTTTGATGTTATTACCACTTACCACGTACCTGAAGCGAAAGATGCAATTTGCCCAGTACCAAATGCGACCCTGTACAGAGTCGGATGGGGGAACTCTTTTGATAAGTTTCTTCTCCCGTTTGCGGGAGCACGAATTGCCCGTGACTTATCAAAGAAGCATCAGTATCTTTTCTCGTGGTCATTGATGGCAAGTTATGGCGCGCTTGCAGCAGGGCTGTTTAAACGCAACACTAAGCTCCCACTTCTTATCACGCTCGCAGATCAATCGTTGGGACAGGTGCCATGGTATATGCGCCTTGTGCTCAGGCACATTTTGGGTCAAGCAGATCAGGTGTACGCCTCGACGTCTGAGCAGGAGGCGCAGGCATTATCGATTGCGGTGCGAGCGAACCTTGTCCGCTCGGTGGGAGCAGGAGACGCATTTGCAAACGCAATTCGGTTTGCGTACGCAGGTTTTTTGTCTAAGCGTCTTACTACAAAAAAATGAAGCGGATTCTGATTTACTCACTCGCATACTTTCCCAAGTTTGTAGGAGGAGCTGAGGTTGCAATAAAAGAAATTACCGACCGTATCTCGCCTGCCGACTATACTTTTGATCTCATAACGCTCCACATTGATAAGGGCGACCCGTCGTACGAGGTTATTGGTAATGTACATGTGTATCGAGTGGGGTCGGGAACGCTTCTTGGCAAGGTGTTTTCGCCACTCACTGGGCTATTCAAGACCTTCTCACTTTTAGGGAAGCATAGATACCACTGGTTTTGGGTCATGATGGTGACCTATATTGGAGGGTCAGCATACATAGCAAACATACTTCGTTTCTGGAATAGAGTACCAATTATCCTGACTCTACAAGAGGGTGACTCTGAAAAGTACATCCGGACGAAGTGGGGCGGACTGGTCGCACTCTCGTGGTATTTGGCGCTTTTCTTCACTCAAAGAGTGCAGGTCATTAGTGAGTATCTAGGAAAGCGGGCGCGCGACTTTGGATACACAGGTGAGATTGTTTTGATCCCAAATGGGGCGACGGCGAGCCACTTTGCTCAAACATATTCAAAAGAAGAGATAGATGGGTGCACGGATATGCTCAATAAGAAGGCTGATGAGGTATGTCTGGTAACCACCTCACGCCTTGCTGAAAAAAATGCTCTGGATACAGTGATTCGCTCGCTTCCGTTTCTTCCTGAACACATATCGTTTGTAATCTTTGGAACCGGAAGCGACGAGCAAAAACTTCGAAATCTTGCTGAGTCGCTTGGAGTAACCGACAGAGTAAAGCTTATGGGACAGCTTTCGCATACAGACATGCCAAAGTACCTCAAGGCGTGCGACATATTTGTGCGTCCCTCAAGGTCCGAGGGCTTTGGAAACTCGTTTATCGAGGCAATGGCGGCCGGCCTTCCTGTTATTGCTACTCAAGTGGGAGGCATCGCGGATTTTCTGTTTGATGCAGTACGAAATCCTGACAAGGAGACAACTGGATGGGCGGTAGACGTAGATAGTCCAGAGCAGATAGCAGGGGCGGTTAAGGACATTTTGGGTGATAAAGATAAGACCTTGCGGGTAGTTGCGGAGGCTCAAAAAATGGCTGCAGAAAAATATGATTGGGGTCTTATAGCAAGAGATATGAAGGAGAAGGTATTTGACAGAGGACTTGACCAATGATTTTATTTGTGCTACTGTCCTTTGATGCGTTCTGAAGCAGCCAAACGCCAAAAACGGACAACTGAGTTTAAGTCGTCGGTAAATACACCTGAGCTTTTAACACCTCTCAAGCATTACACTACACAGGAGGTGCTTGAGCGCGTGCCAGTTATCATCGGCACAGCGTTTATTGTTGACGGTAAGGGCTATGTAACCGTCTTTATGAGATGCAAGCAGTTCAGCCACAGCTTTACCTTCCACGTAGACGCTGAGGTGCTTGTGGCGCAAGGCGTTACCGACAGAGGAGAAAAGAAATTTTATAACCGTGATCTTGAGCGCCTTGGATTTGTATTTAACGGCACCTTATTTGGTTCAAAACGAGAAGGTGGCGACATAGCTCTCGAAAATCGATACCGCATTATTCTTGATAAGACCAAAGATACATATATCATTACAGAGTCTCTTGCTGATCACTGGCAGGCGAGCCACTCGCACAGAAGCTATATCGAGCATTACTACTTCGGGAAAAGGGATGGCCCATCGGTGCTCCGAGAAGACTTTTCACTTTTTTCTCTCCAAGAAGACGGGACTATTCGTCGCGATAGCAATTACCGATTATTTTTCTTCTCAGCTTTTAAGCGCTCATTTTACTCAAAGAGTGGTGCCCGCGTACGGCAAGAACCTGCTCAACTAGTTCACAATAGACCCATTGCCTCAGAAGCGCGCGGTATAGCACACAACGTATACATAAAGACCGGCACTATCATCGGTACGTCAAAAGTGCTGATGCCGGGGG
Source organism: uncultured Candidatus Saccharibacteria bacterium (assembly GCA_964359715.1). GTDB lineage: Bacteria > Patescibacteriota > Minisyncoccia > Phycocordibacterales > Phycocordibacteraceae > Phycocordibacter. The sequence continues at coordinate 4,634 of CAYHUS010000023.1, read as the reverse complement.
AGGTTCTTCCAACAGGTAAACTCGATTGGCAGGCAGAGCAGGAATTCGACAAAACACTCACTGTCGCGTTTGCAGACTGACATGCCTTTTTCGAGTGAAAAGCTACCGAACGAATGGCGAAAGGGGTCGATTGAATTTAATGCGTCATGGACCACACAGGGCGCTGGTGGCAGAGGCATCGAAGAGTACTGTAGTGAGCTTTTAATTAAACCAGAAGACCTGTATGGCAAGAAGGTTCTCGACATTGGCGCGGGGCTTCGTGCTGAGCTTGCACGTGGGCTGATAGGAAAGGCTGACGTAATATCAGTCTCGCCAGACTACTCATTACCAGAGTATCAAAAGCACGTTGCTGACCTAGGGGACAAAGCAGTGCCAGCACTCGGTCAAGACCTACCCTTTAAAGGGGCAAGTTTTGACGTGGTTGTAATGCTGCACGTTACAGAACATGTATCACAAGAGGATCTGGCTAAGATAGTGCAGGAGGCATATCGAGTTTTGAAACCTGGTGGCACGCTCTATATAGCGCCTCTCTTGAATCATCCAAGCCTAGTAAACTCAGTGGACACTGTAAAGCGAAGTCTTCCGCGTGCCGCACAGATTAGTTTTGACACCAATGGACTTACTACTCGATTTGACCTGCGGGAAGACCCAAGTGGTCCTCATATGTATGTCCGCACTGATTTGTATCGCGCCGCAATACGCAAACCTTTGAAGTGACTAGAATGCTTGGTATTGTTGGTGGATGGACGAACTACTATCAGGGCGGTATGGCATCGTGCTTCTCCCTGATGCTGACGTAGACAAAAAGGCACAAGAGATAGCAGCAAGCATTGATGGAAATCAAATTAAGTTTTCTGATGTGCGTGTTCCGCACATGACGCTCTATCACGCGCAGCTCCTCAATGTTCCCAGTGCACTGATTAACGAGTGTCTTACAGAGATAACGGCTCGCCTCCCAATCGAGGCCGAGTTTACTCAGGTAGTGCCACGAAGTAGCAAGTTTATTTTTTGGGAGATTGAAAAAACACAGCAGCTTATTGAGATTCATGAGATAGGTCTAAGACTTGCTGAGTTTCTTGATCGTACAGCCGTGCCCCCCGCTGTCAAGGAGGGTCTGCAGCTGTCACCCCAACAACAAGAGAATGTTAAAAGGTTTGGACACCCTTTAGTTAGGGGTGAGTGGAACCCGCATATCACTGTCGGGTACTTGTCTGATGTAACAAACCTACAACCGCATACAGCAGTAAGAAGAGGGAGTTTTATGAAGGCCTCGTTTGCTAAAATCGTTGACCTTGGCCAAGCTGAACCAATCTGATTTTTAGCCCTATTTTTGCTATAGTGCCAAGGTGAAAGTACTCGTTGCTACAGGTCTCTACCCGCCAGAAATTGGCGGTCCTGCCACCTACTCGCGCCTTCTTGAGGGGCGGCTTCCATCTCATGGGATTTCAACATACATCCTCCCGTATAGCCGTGTGCGAAAGTATCCAAACGCTATACGACAAATAGTGTACGCATACCTTGTGTGGCGACACTCGAGAGGGTGTGATGCGCTGTACGCTCAGGACACCGCGAGTGTCGGGTGGCCAACGTATTTTGCCAATTTGTTTTTGTGGAAAAGATTTGTAGTTCGAGTTCCTGGGGACCATGCGTGGGAGCAAGGTGTTCAACGATTTAAGGTGACTGAACAGCTTGATTCGTTTCCGCTATGGTCGTGGGGGTGGCACCCATGGCTCATGCTGATACGACTGTTTCAGCTTATTGTGGTGCGCCACGCTGACAGGGTTGTTGTGCCATCAAAGTACATTGCACATATAGTAGAGCACTGGGGGGTTGAGCGCGCACGCATCGTGGTCATTTATAACGGAGTAGATATAGGAGATGTGGGAGTGCGAGAAGTCATACGAGGACTACTTCATTTTGATGGAAAACTTATAGTCTCTGTCGGGAGGTTGGTGCCATGGAAGGGGTTTGATGATCTTATAAAGCTTGTGCCAAAACTGAGGAAAAAATTTCCAGACTTGAAACTTCTCATTATTGGTAACGGCCCAGACCTTTTAAGACTTGAACAACTTGCAGAAGAAAGTGGAGCGACTGATCACGTAATATTTGCTGGTTCAGTTGAGCATCAAGTTTTGATGCGGTATCTCCGAGCTTCTGATATGTTGGTACTCAATTCTTCATACGAGGGGCTTTCCCACCTTGTGTTAGAGGCAATGGCGGTGGGCATACCAGTGATTACCACAAAGGTAGGCGGAAACCCAGAGGTGATTGATGATGGTGTAAATGGATACCTTGTTAGAGCGCGAGATCAAAAAGCAATCGAATCTAAAATCACCTCGTTGTTTAGTGATGGAACGCTATACAAAAAACTTGTCGATGGAGGATTCAGAAAGGTTAGTCAATTTACACATGCGCGCGTCGCAGAAGAGAATGCATTGCTATTCAAAACGTTATGCGCCTCTTAATGATCTCAACAGATCGAAAGCTCCTTGAGCCTGACTCGGCAGTTCTCAAGCGTACACTGTCGTATGCAGAGCATTGTGATTGTATTACCGTGGTTGTTGCTGGCGTCGGTAAGGCTGTGACGTTCTCACCATCCTCGAAAGTAAAGATTGTTTTTGCGGGAGGCTCTAACCTTATCGCTAATGCATTTTCTCTGTACTTGTCAGCGCTTCGTGAGGCACGGGCGCTATGCGCGGACAGGATGACCATCCAAGATCCATTTGTTGTTGGGTATATTGGCGTGCTCGTCGCGAAAAGAATAGGAGTGCCCGTGCAGGTGCAGATACACACAGACTACACAAACAATGCATTTATCTTTGAGTCTGCGAGGCACATGATTGAGTTCGCCATCTCTTTTGTGGTACTCAGGTTTGCGTCATGCGTGCGGGTTGTCTCAGAAAGCGGAGCGCGGTCTGTGCGACGCTACACCAACGCTCCTGTTTCTGTACTTCCCATATCGATAGACACGGCCCCTCTTATATCTCCGAGGGAGCGACCACCCGAGTTTGGTACGAGAAAAAATATCGTGACGGTGTCACGCCTTACGAAAGAAAAAAATATTAACCTTGTGATACGGGCACTCAAACACGTCGAAGGGGCAGACCTGTTTGTCGTTGGAGACGGGCCACTCCGAAAAAGCTTGCAGCGTACAGCTCGTAGCTTACAGCTTGCAGAGAGAGTTCATTTTTTGGGTTGGCGAGACGATGTGGCCCCATATTTCCAGCACGCTGATTGCTTCGTACAAGCGTCATCTTATGAAGGGTACGGGCTGTCGCTCATGAACGCAGTTATTGCTGGAACACCCAGCGTTTCAACGTCAGTTGGGGTGGCAACGGACTTACCGCACGAGCTCGTCACCTTGGTGCAGAAAGACGAGTATGCTATAGCGAGAGCCATACGCACAACATTCCATCAGGATAGCGAGGCCCGCGAGCGCCGCTTGTCGGCACGGACGGGCTTTTTGCGTTCTCTACCCGATGAGGCTCTTTATGCAAAAACGTACATATCACTGATAGCAACATGCGGCTCCTCATAGTCTGTCAGGCAGTCGATAGTGAACATCCAAACCTTGGGTTCTTTGTGTCGTGGCTTCGCGAATTTGCGAAGCGGTGCGAGCATCTTGTTGTGATTGCCAATCACGTTGGGACATACTCCCTACCAAGCAATGTGACTGTAGTGTCATTAGGAAAGGAGCATGGGGAAGGGCGTATATCTCGATATGTGCGTTTCGTGAGGTATATAGTCATGTACGCTTCCCAGTACGATGCAGTTTTTTGTCACATGAACCCAGAGTTTGTCATAGCTGGGGCGTGGTGGTGGAGACTAACTGGGAAGAGGGTGGCGCTGTGGTATGTGCACGGTACAGTTTCTCTTCGGCTTAGGTTTGCGCTCCTATTCTCTCACGCAGCATTCACCGTTAACGAAGAGAGTCTCAGGGTTAAGAGCAGAAAAGTCCACTACTACGGGCACGGCATTGATGTTGATTTTTTTACTTCTGGATATCGGCTTTTGCATGATGAGTTGCTCGTGGTCTCAGTAAGCAGAATAGCGCCTTCAAAGCATATCGATACCGTCATCGAAGCTGTACGGCTTGCAAGAGAGCAAGGAGCGCAGGTTAGGCTGTCGATACTTGGCGGTCCGCTCACAGAGCGAGATGTGACGTACGATGCTGAGCTTCGTGCGACAGCCTCCCCGCACTTGTTCGTAAAGTTCTTAGGTTCCCAACCACCACAGTTTGTTCGCGAAGCGCTTTCGAGTGCAGATATCTTTATCAATGCATCAAGTACTAATTCTGTAGACAAGGCGGTACTTGAAGCTATGGCATCAGGCGTGGTGCCCATTACAAACAATCCCGCATTTAAAAATATGCTGCACACGTTCGGATTGTATGTCGAAGATCGGAGCCCGAAGGCGCTTGCAGATAAGCTTGTAGAACTTTCCAAAGCTGATCTTAAGCCATTGAGGGAGTCAGTGCGCGCTGAGGTGGTATCTCATCACGCACTCCCAGCCCTTATTACGTCTATACTACAGAGCTATGAACCGAGAGTTTAAGAACCTGATACGGGCATTTGTGAAGTATGGGATCCGTGGGTTTTCCTACGCATATTGGCGGTACTATGTTGCCCCGCAGA
>CAYHUS010000022.1:0-10609 GCA_964359715.1 uncultured Candidatus Saccharibacteria bacterium | reverse complement strand
CACAAACTGTGACCAAATATCCCACTCGGGATACACGTGGCACACCGCAACATACTCGAGGTATGTGGCAAACCCTTCATTGAGCCACAGGTGTGTCCACCACTCCATGGTCACCAAATTGCCAAACCACTGGTGAGCAAGCTCGTGTGCAACGACGAGAGCTACACGCTGCTTGTTCGCTGTTGCCGAGTGCATAGGGTCAATGAGAACTGCGGTTTCGCGATATGTAGTGGCACCCCAGTTCTCCATAGCGCCAGCTGAAAAATCAGGAATGGCAATAAGGTCAGCAACAGGTAGTGGATACTTGATGCCGAAGTACTTTTCATAAAAATCTATACAACGAACTGCACAATCGAGAGCAAATTCTGCCTGATGTTTCTTGCCTTGGGTCACAAACACACGCACCAAAATTCCTCGTTTTGTTTTTTTCTCAATGTGTTCAAAATGCCCCACAATAAATGCCAAGAGGTAGGTAGACATCTTTGGACTTGGAGCGAACGAGACAAGCTTATACCCAGCCCCATGTTCTTTGATTGATGTCTCCAACGTGTTAGATATTGCAGTTCGGTCGTTTGGTACGATAAGTGATACGTCAAAGATTGCTTTGTGTGATGGCTCATCAAAACACGGGATAGCACGGCGAGCATCAGTCGACTCAAACTGTGTCACTGCCATATGCTCAGTCTTGCCATTGTGATCATAGCGACTACGATAAAAGCCTTTCATTTGGTCGTTTAAAATACCCGCAAATGTGAGCACCAACGACCCTCTGCCTTTTGGCAGCTTATCGGGAAAAGCAACTGTTGCCGTCTCAAGCGCTTCGTTATACGTTACTGCGCCAACACTAGATTTTTTACCCCATCGATACTCAGCTGAGAGTATTTCAATATCTGCGCTATGGAGCGTAATGGTTGTGGTTGGTTTTTTTAGTGAAAGCGAAATCGTCTCGCTGCCCTCAAAGGTAAACGCCTCGAGGTCAGGTTTAAGCGTTACGGTGTACCGGTGAGGCGCAACATCATATCCGAGCCGAACTTTTTTTATACTCGTTTTCATGACTTCCCTTTCTTTAGCTCAAGCCCAAGCTCGTCAAGCTGCTTTTTATTAACCTCAGCAGGCGCACCCATGAGTAGGTCCTTGCCCTCACCTGTCTTGGGGAAAGCAATAACCTCTCTAATGTTGGGTTGATTCTCCAACAACATAACAATGCGATCTATGCCCGGAGCAAACCCTCCGTGTGGAGGAGTACCGTATTTGAATGCTTCAAGCATGTGTCCAAACTTAGCCTGCTGTTCCTCCTCGCTTATTCCAAGGAGTTTAAATACCTGTTTTTGCTCATCTGCATTGTGAATACGAATCGAGCCTGAAGACAATTCATATCCGTTCAGAACAATATCGTATGCGTTTGCACGAATCGATAGAAGATCAGTGCCGTTTAAAAACTTATCTTTGTCTTCAGGTTTTACAGAACAGAACGGGTGATGTTGAGCCTGCAAGCTCCCATCGTCGAGCTTTTCAAACATAGGAAAATCTACCACCCACACAAATGCTAGCTCATTAGGGTCGTTTTTATCCTTTCGTAAATCAGGCTTGTCTGACCCGTACTTCGCAACAGACTCAGCGTATGTAACGCGCGGGAACGGTACTTCTGTAAAATGCTTCTCTGGATACAGGCTTTTTACGAGTTCAATAAACATTGCTTCCGTGTACTGCAGTACGTCTTCCTGTGTTACAAAAGACATTTCGTAGTCAAGCTGCGTAAATTCAGGCTGGCGGTCACCTCGTGTATCCTCGTCTCGCATGCAGCGCGCAATTTGAAAATACTTCTCAAAACCCGCCACCATTAAAAGTTGTTTAAACTGCTGTGGCGATTGGGGGAGTACATAAAATTTGCCCTTCTCTAGGCGTGAAGGGACAATGTACTCACGACTGCCCTCCGGAGTGCCCTTCATCATGATGGGAGTTTCCACTTCAACAAAATCATTACGGTGCATGTACTCTCGAAAAAAAGTAATGATTCTGTCTCGAGCTCGTATAACGCGCTGTAAGCGTTCGGACCGTAGGTCTAAATAACGATGCTTGAGCCGTACATTTTCATCAATACCGATGGTGTCCGTGGTTACATCAAACGGTGGTGTATCAGCTTTGTTTAATACCTCAATATTTTTGATCTCAAGTTCTAGATCACCGTTCTGAACACCGGCATTTACATTTTTGTCAGGGCGCTTCTGTATCTTGCCCCCTACAGCGAGAACCCATTCGTTGCGGACATCCTTTGCCGTGTCCATTGCCTCGCTTTTTGGAAGTACAACACCCTGCACCTTTCCTGAGCGGTCACGAAAATCAAAAAAGACCATTTTGCCCTGATCTCTCCGCACATCTACCCACCCCTTGATGGTCACCTCCTCCCCCACGTGCTGACCGAGGTCGCGAATAAGGGTCCGTGTCATAGGGAAAACTATAGCACAACGAGGCTATTTTTTCAGGCTACCCAACAAAAACGTTAAGCTTAAGGAGCGTGCGAAGCTCTTTGAGAGTTTTTGCATTCTCGTCTCGCGCTCTCATAGTCCCCTCCTTCATCAACCCCCTCACCGAATCAAGGTCGCTCTCAAAGCCCTGCCGGCGCTCCCTCATTGGACTTATAAATCGCTCCATAACGTCTGCAAGATATTTCTTAACCTCTATATCTCCTACCTTCCCCTCGCGATACTTGCCCTTAAAGTCTTCAATCTGGGCTTTATCGCTTTCGGCTCCAAAGGTGTCAAGGTACACAAATACTGGGTTTCCCTCAACGGTTCCAGGGTCGTTGGCATGAATGCGCTTGGGGTCGGTATACATACCCATAATTTTTCTCTGCACCTCTTCTTTTGACTCTGATAGGTAGATAGTGTTACCAAGCGATTTGCCCATTTTTGGGTTGCCATCGGTACCAACTAACTTTCCAACCTTCCCAACAAGCGCTTCTGGGATTGGAAAAAGCTCTGTTTCAGTTAAAGCATTGAGGTCTCGCGCGATTTCTCGAGACTGCTCAAGGTGTGGGACCTGATCAACACCGACTGGTACAAGGTGCGCCTTCACACCCAAAATATCAACTGCTTGATAAATCGGATAGTTAACAAATCCGAGCGAGAACTGGTCACCCAAGCCCTTCATTTTGATTTCGTCCTTGACCGTTGGGTTGCGAAGCGCGCGATTATGCGAGACGTACATCGAGAACAGCGCCGCTAGTTCATACACCTCTGGCACACCAGATTCGACCCAAAACACAACGTTCTTAGGGTCGAGACCTGCCGCGAGGTTATCGAGGACTACTTGGAGTGTATGGTCCTCAACAACCTGTGGTGTCTTTGCGAGTGTGGTAAGTGCGTGCGTATCAGCCTGCAAAATGAAGGTCTCGTACTCGTTCTGCAACCGCACCCGATTCTCTAGCGTCCCCACGTAGTGGCCAATGTGTAGCCTACCTGTCGGCGTATCGCCAGTAAGTATCCTTTTCTTATCTGCCATATCGGTTATGCTAGCATAATTTAGTACTCAATAGTGTATTCAAGTACGTATGCGTCGCCACGACCATAGTCAAGCTTTGTATACGGACTATTACTAGTCAACTTAGGCTTTTCAGCGGTCAGCATCCGGCCGTAAAATCCTTGAAGTGGAGTGCGAGAGAGCTTGAAATCAGAAATTTCTCGCCTCAACTTTGCAACCTCTAATGCTTGAGTAATTTTTGACTCAACCTTTGGCTGTTGGGTTCTAGTCAAAATCGCAGGCGCCTTATTTGCAAAGACACGCTGTAGGCGCGCATCAATGATCCTATCGTACGCACCTGAACCTTGGTATACAGGATCAATGACAGAGCCAGCAAAGTAGGGCTTTGGGCCGGTGGCGCGAAGGACACCGTTTGATACTTCCTTAGGACATTTGTGTATGGTGGACCCAAATCCCACCACCTTACCAGAGATGTCTTTGACGACGTCCACGGCACCAATGAGGTGGTCATGGATTTCTCGCTTGCTCATCGATGGGTCTCCAAACCCAGCACGTGCGCACTGCACTATCTCGTCTTTAATTTTCTGACTTAGCAGTGATGCATCTTTGTATGACTCTAATTTCAATGGCGGTCTTACTTTATCTCCGAACAGCATATATTTTGATTTATTTGATTGAGTAGTTAAGAAAAACCCCTCTCTGGTGAGAGGGGTTCGTTGTAGTTTTTTTACACGCAAAAAGCCCGCCACCAGAAAGTATCTGCGGTTAGCCACCAAAATGACGATTGCGTCCTACTCATATCACGAGCATAGCACTACCCAATGGTAGTGTCAAAGTAGTTTATTTCTGCACCATCAATCGCTCTACGAACAAGCGGGAGCATTTTTGCCGGTTTAAAATTCATACCTTCCAGCGCGTCAGCGGTGTACCACCCGTACTCCAAATGCTCCTCGATGCTTTTGACTTCTTGGTTGGGGTCAGTTAATGCCATGATAAAGACAAAATTGTACTCGTGCTGAAGTTCTTCTTTGCTCTGAAACGCGTGCTCGATAACTCCTATCAGCGACCCTACCTGCACTGCGGCACCTGTCTCTTCTGCCATCTCGCGCACCAACGTCGCCTTGGCAGCCTCTCCTATCTCGATATGGCCTCCGGGGAGAAAGTAGTGCCCGCCCTCCTTGTTGAACGCGACTAACACTTCATTTTTGTCATTCACGCATACCCCCCTCGCAAGATTATGAAAGCAATTCATAAATACATGTAATCACATTATTTTACAATTGGTAGTTCGATAACAAATTGGCTTCCCTTCCCTACGCCCTGAGACGCGGCTGTAAGTGTCCCATTATGTGCCTCGATGTGCGCTTTAGAGATATAGAGGCCAACACCTGTCGAAGCAGGATTTATCTTCTTTGAGTCCTCACCTGGGCTGAAGAGCTTAAAGAGCCCCGCCATGGTCTCTGGCGACATACCCACCCCAGTGTCTTGAATAGTAAGTCTTGCCTTGTTCCCAACCTTCTCAAGGATCGCTTGTATACTCCCCTCAGGTGTGTACTTAATCGAGTTGTCCAAAAGATTAGTAATAACTTCGGTAACCTTTGCTCCGTCCACGTGTGCCACAAGATCTTCCGCACCACGCTTTATCTCAAGGTTTAGAGTGAGTTTTTTCTTCTCAGCATTTGGCTTCATCGCCTCTACTGCTTGTTGTACAACTTTAGTAAGGTTCGCATCTATAAAGTCATACTTCATTTTGCCTTGCTCTATACGCGACACATTAAGGTACGTATCGACCGAGCGCGCCATGTCTGTGACTCGAGAGAATACCTGCCTCCCGCCCTCCTCGATAGCGGGAGGCACCTTACCATAGCTTCCGTCCAACATAAGAGAGATAAAGTTGCGAACAATGGTAAGTGGTGTTCTGAGCTCGTGTGTAGCGATGGAGAGAAACTGAGACTTCAGCTTATCCAGCTCCGTAAGTCTTACATTCTTTATCTCTAACTCCTTATAGAGTCTTTGGATCTCTTCTCGTTGTTCAACTTCTCTTCGAACACTTGCAATGAGGTACGTACCTACCACCACAGTGATAATGAGCATCGCAAGGTTAAAGACAACCTCTTGGACTGAACCAGATATAAACAATCGAACAGTCGCAACAGCCGCGATGAGGAATGTGAGAAACTGAGCAGTCACAATACGAACGTTAAACAATCTGTGTCTGAGTATTGCAAACGCTACAATAAACGATCCGACTACGACGAGCAGGTTTCTAATTGGGTGTATTTCTATCCCATAGACAAGAAAGAAGTCCATGCTTGCACCTGAAATGCCTATAACTGTCCCGAGAATAAAGTATATTGCTTGTCTCCGAAACTCTATATCAAAGGGTCGTTGAATGTACTCCTTGCCGATGAGATAGAAGGCAAACAGCACAAGAATCCCGTACAAACCAGTAAAGTACGGATGCAGTACTCCTGGGGGGACGTTATAGTACAGCTCATTAAAAAGGAATGTTACGTCGTTCACCATCAAGTTTGTGCCGACGTTGAGCACAAGGAATGTGGCGCAAATCAAATATAAAACAATCAGAAGTATCGGCTTGATCCTATTGAGCCACGCGACGTTTATAAATTCAATGACAAAGTGAAAAAAAGTAAATGGAACAAAAATTATTCCCACAAATGACACCTTCCACCAGAAAATTGCTTCAGTCGGGGTTTCAGATAGCGTCACAAGATAAAACCCTGCAGCCCAAATCGCAGTCGCAACACTAAAGACCCCCCACAGGTAGTGGGTGCGCTTGGTCCCCAGCATAAACATAATCCCAGCAAGCACTGCCATTGCAAGTGCAATGACAATCATGGTCCATCCGGTTAATGTGATTCCTAGAAAAAGCATGCTTATGCTACGCGCGAAATACGCCTCATATCCTTTATCTTTTTTATTTTAGCTGTATGTATTATCTCATACTGATTCTGATACGGGGCGATAGAAAACCCCATCTCTCTTCCGAGGGCAGAGATTTCATTGACGTGTGCTCTACTAAAGTCTCCAAGAACGTAGTGCTCAGATCTTTTTTGAGATGCCATAATCAAAACTTCGGCGAGACACGAAAAACTGTCCTCATTTCCCTTTAAGTCGAGATTAAAATTTACTCGTATCCCTGGTGTTCGTACCGCTCCAGCCTCAAGCACTAAGACATCATCGCGCGCAAAGACTGAGCTATCAATATCAGACGGTTGTGCATCGTCAATAACTATTGCCCCAACTTTAAGATCATCATCTTTTATAAGCGCTTCTGGTGCACTCGTTGCGGTAATAATCACGTCGGCACGCTTTATATCCCCAATATGATTGCTTACTGTGACTAGAAGGTGTGGATGCTCGCGCTGTATCTCTGTTACAAGTGTGCTGAGATTCTCGTTTTTTCTCACCAGATCAATGAGTAAAAACTCCTTAAACTTGTATTCACATAAAAGACGCGCAACACCTGAACCAATGGAGCCACTCGCTCCGACAATAGCAAGCACCGACTCTTCGTGCTTTTCATCCATCTCATCTAGTATTCCAAGGAGCGTTTGTGAGATGTTGTATACCGTATACGCATGACCAGTGGTAAGCGCTACTCCGCTTATGTCTTTGAGGTCATGCCCACCTTTAGTAAGCGATGCGGTGAGCGCGCCAAGCCCAATTATTTTTGCACCTTTGTTTTTTGCAAGCACCACCGCCCGACGAATGTGCCTAAGGGCCAGCGCTCGATCCTCCATCATCTGTTTAGCAGTAAGCGGTACACAGATCACCCACCCTGAGATTGGCTCATTAGTCTTTGAATCTCTAAGCCCAGTGATTTTAGATACAGTGATTGGCCACGCATGACGAATGAGGGCGTACAGCCATGATTCCGGAAGCACTTTTAAAAATGAGAACTTGCGATATATATCATCCAAATGCCGCATGTGTATCAAAAAAACATAAGCGTATTGGGGTCTCTGAGGCAGTGGGAAGAAGGCACCGACAAAGTCTAAGGCGACTCGGTAGAGTGTTTTAATCATGCCTACGCTCTTGTAGTCCTGTGCTTCAAGCCTGTGATTTCACTTGGATCAAAGTGGTCTACTGCTATTGCTTTCTCCACAAGCGATTCGACCTCAACCAACTGCTTATACTCTCCGTCTGTCACCACACCAAGGTCAAGCGCGTCCTTAAGCCAATTGCTCCCATGGTACCTGCTCAGGTTCCCCGAGCGTACAGCCTTATCAACTGCTATAAGCGCCGATTCCGCCTCGACACTTTTCTTCATTGCAAGTTCAAGTAGCCCCACTGAATCATTAGTGCCCTCTGGGATATAAATGTACCTCGTAAGCCTATCGCGAAGGTTGCTTGGTACGAGGAGCGACGAGACAACGGTAGTGGCTAGTCGATCAGATGCTGGTTTTTGTCGCCTCCCAAACGGCAGCACAACTATTCTAAGAAGTAATCTAACAAAAAACGAGGGTTGGTTATCAATGATTGATGTAAAGCTTGATTCTATGCGTGCAAGTCCGTTGCGCAAGCAGAGTTCGACAATCGGATAATCCTCTTTTAACGCCCCATCGTCCTCAAACCTCTTTAAAACGCACGCAAGTAAGTACAGATCTGCAAGCGCATCGGTTACTCTCCCGCCAATCTTTTGTTTCTTTTTTAGTGCTCCTCTATAGTAAATGATCAAAAAATCTGCCAAGAAAGCAAAGCTTGCTGTGTAGCGTGATAGCTGCCGATACCATCGTCTGGTAGACCTCGGTCCATGTGCGCTGCGTGCAAACGCTCCAAAGCTAATCCCATGAATGAGCGATCGGATTACATTTTTCATGAAGTGCACTGCGTGGCCCGCTAGTGCACGATCAAAATCTATTCGGTCCATTCTTCCGCCGTTTGATTCAAGAGCTCTAAGCTCTTTGCCAAAATACGGATGTGAACGCAAGACAGCTTGCCCTATAACAATGAGCGATCTGGTAATAATATTTGCGCCTTCAACTGTGATCGCGACTGGAATAATTTGATAGGTAGATTGAAGATAGTTTGATGGTCCATCAATAACCGCCTTGCCACCATGAATGTCCATTGCATCATTGACTGCTCGGCGAGAATATTCAGTTAGCTGATACTTTAAAATCGATGAGAGAACAAGCGGGCGATTCTCGCGCGTTACCATGGCCGCTGTGACTGCGCGTCCAGACTCAGAAACGTATGCAGCCTCAGCTATACGTGCGAGTGGCTCTTCCACGCCCTCTATTTTGCCTATTGGCTTATTGAATTGTCTGCGGACGCGTGCATACGCGGTTGACACGCGCAACATCAGTTTTGTACCCGCCGTCGACATTGAAGGGAGAGACACTCCCCTTCCTGCTGCAAGGCACTGCATAATCATGAGCCACCCCTTACCAACTCCAGACTCACCACCTATCACCCATGAAAGCGGAATGAATACCTTGTCTCCCCACGTTGGTCCGTTCGGGAACGCAACGCCGCTTGGCAAATGTCTACGGCCAATATTCACTCCAGCATGCGTGGATGGAACAAGCGCAAGTGTGATACCACGATCAACTTCGCCCTGCAAAAGTTTATCCGGATCAAAAAGATGAAACGCAAGCGCGATAACTGTAGCTTTGGGAGCAAGGGTTATGTAGCGTTTGGACCAAGAGACACTGATCCCAAGAACTTTTTTACCTTCATAGTTACCATATTGAACATAGCCAACATCGCGCATGTTGGCAGCGTCAGACCCGCCCATTGGGCTTGTGATCGCAAAACAGGCCACCTCCTCTCCTGTCACAAATGATTTTAAATACTTTTCCTTCTGCTCATCGGTACCGAACTCCTCAATAAGCTCGTCTGGTCCCAATGAATTTGGGACCTCCACAATAGTGGAAGCGTCAAGAGAACGGGAGGCAACGGTCCCTAATATAATCGACTGTGCCTGTGTAGAAAAACCATGGCCGCCAGCACTTTTTGAAATTCTAAGCCCTAGAAATCCGTGTTTTTTTGCAAAGGACCAAATAGCATCTGGAACTGCACGAGCCTCAGCTCGTATGTGCCAATCGTCAATCATGTTGCACAACTCTTGGGTTGGCCCAGCTAAAAATGCTTCTTCTTCTTTCGTTAGGGCACACTTTGGTACAGCACGGAGCATGTCCCAGTTTGGATTTCCCTTAAAAATTTCTGTATCAAACCCGTCGGTACCCGCATCAATCGCTTGCCGCTCAATGATAGATAGCTTTGGAGTTAGTCTTTTTGCAAACTTAAACAGTGGTCCTGTTAGAAAAAGTCTACGAATTGGACCAATAAAAATCAGAACAATGACGACAAGAACGATTGCAATAAAAAGTTGTGTGGGTAGCATAGTTCGATTAGGTCTTGTGTGACATATCTACAATGGTCTGCATGATCCTGTGAACTACCGATTTATATTCATCTACACCAACGCTCTGAAATTGATCGAACTCATCCTTATGCACAGGCTTTCCAAATGAGACGGAGATTTTTCTCCTTCCTGATAAAAATACCGAGGGAGGCGTATTAAATGTACCACCAATGTACACGGGCACAACTGGGACCCCAGTCGTATGTAGAAGGTACGCGACTCCCCCCGTCCCCGCTCGAATTAAGCCGTCGTTTGTTGTTCCCCCTGCCGGCATTACACACATACTGTAACCATCCGAAACAATTTTTGTGTGAGCCATGAGCGCTTTGGCATAGTCATGCTCTCCACGGCGAATAGGGTACGAACCCCATGACCTAAAGAACCAGCTTTTATACAGATGCTTTCGCCAGCCAAACAGGTTATCGTTAAACTCCCTATCTGGCGCTCCAACGTAGAACATTGGGGTAAACCTACCAAACGGAACGTTCGTTGCTGTGAGCACAATTGGATCAAGCTCGCCTGCATGGTTGCATGCAAAGATTGCTTGGCGTAATCCTTGTAGGTTTTCTCTGCCTTGAATTTCAAAAGAGCAAAATAAATGAAGTAGAATTCTGGTCGGCCCCCACGCTATGGTTTGGAGTATTCTCGGGATTAGTGTATACAATTTCACTTTCCAAGTATAAAAACACCCACAAGCGGAGCAACTAACCACCAAAAGAATAAGTCTTTTGCAAA
>CAYHUS010000021.1:4905-10664 GCA_964359715.1 uncultured Candidatus Saccharibacteria bacterium | reverse complement strand
CTTGCCGCAAGCGCCTCGCGCTCTGACGCATGTACCGCGAGCTCTTGAATAACCTGCGGCTCGTCAGTCACGGGGATGTTTGCAAGTATCGAGCTCAAGACTCGGTGTACCGATATATCTGGGTAGCGTCGAATGGGAGAGGTAAACGTCGCGTAATCGCCAAACGAGAGTCCAAAGTGCCCAATGTTTTTGGTTGAGTACTCGGCTCGTGCCATCGAGCGGATGGTTGCCGTCGATATAAGACGCTCCTCTGGCGCACCCTTGATCGAGGCGAGCATGGCATTAATATCCTTCTGCGATGCACGTTTTGAAGGGAGTGAGAGTTGGTAGCCGATTGCCCTTAAAAACACAGACAAGTCCTCAAGTTTGTCCATGTTCGGGGCATCGTGCACTCGGTAGATAAACACTCGATTTTTCTTCCCTAGCTTTTTTGACGCTAGGGACGCGACTTCACGGTTTGCAAGAAGCATGAGCTCTTCTATAAGTTGGTGGCTCTCGGTGTGGCGGGTGCGGGTAAAGCCAGCGACCTCCTTTTTCTCATTGAGGATAGGGCGAAGCTCGTCGCGGTCAAACATGATTGAGCCAAGCTCAGAGCGGCGCGTGCGGAGGTGCTTCGCAAAGCTCCAGAGGCTGGAGAGTGTTGCGTGGAGAGGATGCTCAGCGTTTGTGAGTGCCGCGTCAGCTTGATCATAGGTGAGGCGCTCGTGTGACGAGATGACACTCTTCCCAAACCATCGGTCTACTATTGAAGTACCTTTTATAGTAAAGACTGCAGAGAAGGTGAGTCTCGGCACATGGGGAACTAGCGAGCACAAATCATCAGACAATTGGTGAGGGAGCATGGGGATGGTGCGGTCTACCATGTAGACCGAGGTGCCGCGCCGCTTTGCCTCACGATCAAGCGCTGAGTTTGGGCGGACAAAGTGAGATACATCTGCGATGTGCACGCCAATCTCTATAGTGCCGTCTTTGTTTTGTTGGTACGAGATAGCGTCGTCAAAATCTTTTGCGGTGTCAGGGTCGATAGTGATAGTTGGGACCTCTCTGAAATCTCGCCTTGATGCCGCTTCGCGCTCTATGGCCTGTGCATCTTGGTATTCGGCGTACAACTCTTCTGCCTCGCGCGCTGCGTCTTGAGGAAAATCTGCATCAAATTCACGGTCTGCAAGTATGGCGCGAATCTCGGTGTCGTGGTGGCCAACGGGGCCTAAAGCGCGCCGCACGGTGACCTGTGGAGGAGTAGAATCCCAGCTCACCACGTCCGCGATAACCTTTTGTCCTGGGGGTGTGCCGACTCCGCCTACGATAAGAAACTCCATATAGACCCGAGTGTCGTCAGGCTTTAACATAAGACCCTGTGGCGTTCGTGTCACCTCTCCGACAAAGTAGTTGCGCTTCCGTTCGAGCACTTTGACTACCTGCCCGATAATTTCAGAACGGCCTTTTCTCAGTGATATTTCAACAAGATCTCCTGAGAGAGCCCCGCCGAGCGAGTCTCGGGGGATGGGGATGTCTTGTTCTCCCTCAGGCATTATTAAAAAGCCCTTTCCTGAGCGGGTTACCTCGATGACTCCACGAGTTACATTGAGCGTTCCGTTACTTTGGCCGCGGCCCTTCTGTTGCGGCGATCTCTTTCGCACCTGAGTACTATAGCACTCTAAGGTTGTGAGGGTGTGCCCACGTTTTTGACCCGTATGGGATATTCTGCTACAATCATTCCCATGCTCGTCATACGACTCAAGCGAACCGGAAGGCGGAACGACCCGTCATTTAAAATCGTGGTTGGGGAAAAGATCTTTAGCCCAAAGTCAGGCAAGCACTACAGCTACCTTGGCTCATACAATCCCAAGACTAAATCAGCAATAATGGACGCGGAGGCCATAAAGGGGTGGATAGCAAAGGGGGCACAGCCTTCAGGCACTGTCCACAATCTTCTCATAACCAAGGGGATTATTGAGGGTAAGAAGGTTAACGTCCTTCCTAAAAAGACTGTCCCAAAGAAGGATGAACCTGAGGCTCCAAAGGCCGAGGCACCAGCTGCTGCTCCACAAAAGGCAGAGGTAGAGGCCGCAGTAGAGGCACCAGCCCCTGAAGAGGTCCCTGCCGCAGAAGAAGCAAAATAGTGTATACTGGCCCTGTAAGCTTTTACATCCTAAATATTCCGCTATGCAGAACTCTGATCAGGACTTCTTAGAATACGTTATCAAGGCACTTGTTGACCATCCTGAAGATGTCAAAATTGCTCGACAGGTAGACGAGATGGGCGTTTTGCTCACGCTTGATGTGAACCCGCTTGATATGGGTAAGGTGATTGGCCGCTCAGGCAATACCGCCAAGGCTATTCGTATCCTTCTTCGTGTTGTTGGCATGAAGAATAACGCACGTGTGAACCTCAAGATAAACGAGCCAGCAGGCTCAACACGTGGGAACGGCAGTTCACAAATGCGAGCACCAATGTCAGAGACCCGAGACGACATGGGGGATGCGAGCCGCTCGGTCGAGGATGCCCTTGACGACATCAGACTCTAGTATTGACTTTTTGAACCTAGTGTGATATAATAGATGGACCCTAAAGGGTCTATCTTTGTATGTCATTCACAAAAGAAAAAAACCAAGTTAGAGAAGTGTTTACCGCGAACGTAGAAGGACGGGCGCGAGAGGAGCTTGCTTCGATAGACACAAGTCAAAAGGAGTCAGCGTTCAACGCTCCTCAAACTCGCACTGAAGCTTTTACCGTGCTCCATGCGTCGGGTGGTTTGCCCGAGCTGCCTGACGGTAGGATCAGTGGGACGTCGTGGCTTCAAGACGGAGTGTTAAATGGAGTAACCTTGCTCACACTTGGATTTTTGGCAGGAGTAGTTGGTGCGCCATTTGCCTCTGCCGTTATTATGCTCTCGGGCTTTGCGTTTGTTATCGGAAGATTAGCTCGTCAGATGGTAAGTCGAGAGAACAAGCTCCCAGTGCTTATGTTAAACATGGCCATACTGTGGGGTGCCTTTCAGATTTTTGGTCTCATTTCTTTATTTGCTTCAATTACGCCTTTTGCTGCTGTTGCCATACCGTACATTGTCGGCGGAGCTATGCTTGGTGTCCTTGATCCGTTCAGTCTTGTCGGGTACCTCTACCGACGCTACATCAAAAAGTAGGAACTATGGCCTCTCGAGAACTCGCACACACGTTGGCTGAGAGTGTATATGAACATCGTGCTGAGGCACGTCGAACTGTCGAACCCTACGTTCTCGTTACGGCTGATGCACAAAGAGTTCCAGAAATAAAAATTGAAACTCCCCGTAAGCCAGAAGCATCTCCACAAGAGTATTTCAATTCACCCGACAGTCCCTATAAGGCAGAGATGGCCGCAGCGTCAATAATCACTGGTGGGTTGGTTGGATCGTTGTACGTGGGACTACATTGGTTAGTGCAGGCATTTCAAATTACGTCGCTCGGGTACTTGTGGGTACTCATGATGCCGTTTGTTGCTGGCGTTATGGCGAAGGCGCTTAGCGACATCATTGAGGCAGTACCGCTTCCGCCGAGCGTCAAAGGATTTTTCAAATTTACTGCCCACTCGATAGCGGCACTTGCACTCCACTTCCAACTTTATGATGGGAGGATGTTTATGTATGCGTTTGATGCGCTGACTGGCGGGACGCTGTCTATACCCGTAGCGCTTTTTAGTGTTATTTCTCTTTATCTATGTGGCATGGGACTCAGGCAGTCACTGCAAGCGCTGATGCGAAGACTATTTCTAAAAAGGTAGAGGCTTTGACTTAATCTATACATATTGTATTGTTCGCCCTCATGAGAGACTCAAGAGAGCGCCACACAGTGTTGTCAGGAGAGGCTCGCGCGTCGCGCGAGCATGCCGCCTTTGAGACTCACGATGCACCGACTTTTGAGAAGCATGCGCTTGGTCCGCCGGGCCTCCCTGGGGGCGGTAAGTGGGAGGATGCAAAAAAAGTCTTTTGGAAAAAGCCGTGGAAGAATCGCGGTCCAAAAAATGAGCCGCCTGACCCGTTCGGACATTATTATGTTGGTATCGGTGGGATACTTTTGGGGACGGTAGCACTGTACCTTCCTGCATTTCTTGCAGGGATCCTTGTCCCATTTCTCATTGGGTTTGGGTCGATGCGCGTAATACAAGGGATACTAGCAGGGTGGGCTAACCCTGAAAGCATAGCTTCGTGGCCGGGGTACTTGATTATGGGATCGGGAGGTACCGTGATGACATTTGTGCTTCAGTCAGCACTCGCATTTACTTCGCCGTATACTTTACTTGGTGCACTCGCGATTGGGCTTTACGCGGGTACGCTACAGTTACGAAGATAGTATGATAACTTTTCATATCATTACGCTATTTCCAGAGTCGATGGAGGGATACCTTAGTTCCTCAATTATAGGTCGCGCAGCTGAGTCCAAGAAAATTAAAATTAAGTTTTACAACCCTCGTGATTTCACCAAGGACAAGTGGGCACGAGTTGATCGAAGACCTTATGGCGGTGGACCAGGGATGGTGCTTGAGCCAGAAGCAATACTCAAAGCAGTTCAAAAAGCAATTGGTAAAAAGAAAGCCGAGATTTATTTTTTTGACCGTTCGGGACCACAATTTACTAATGACACAGCGCGTACAGCGGTGAAGAAAAAAACCAAGGATATGGTACTCATCTGCGGCCACTACGAGGGCATAGACGCTCGCGTGCAAAAAATACTCAAAGCGAAAAAGGTGAGCGTCGGCCCGTACACGCTAACGGGCGGCGAGCTCCCTGCGTTGGTTGTGATAGATGCTTTGTCACGTCAGATACAGGGAGTCTTGGGGAGATTTGATTCTATTGAAGAAGAGCGCGTCTCAAGCAGTGAGGTTTACACTCGTCCAGAAGTATTTGTGTGGAAGGGCAAGAAGTATCGAGTCCCAAAAGTACTCCTTTCAGGCAACCACGCAGCAATAGATGACTGGAAGAATGCACGCTAAGTAGGCCGAGCTATAGTTAGAGTATTGATTGAGTGCTTGCGTACTAGCGGTAGGGAGGTATACACTCTATAAGTTACAAAAATAGTTATATGGTTAAACTCTACAAAGAAGCGACACCGCAAAATACACTTACTAGCGCTGACCTCGGTCCAAAGAAGTTAGTGTACAAGGAACCTGAGGCACCGATAGCGGGCAAACGCGTCGTTGATGTCTCAAATCGCACATATGTCCCCCCACCGGGAAATATCAAAGTTGTTCGAGGAGAGTACAATGAGCGCGTGTGGCGCAAAGCGATGCGAATTCAAAGCCCTTGGTAGCCAAGAGTTTTTCTTTGTAACGTATATGCTCGTGGGTTAGTATATTCCGCATATATGAAGCGTGGATACGAGGTTGCACGAAGGGCAAGACCCAGACCCCAAAGTCCTTCAGTAGATTGGGGGGTATACGAGAACACCTGCGCAGACCTATTGGCGCATGAGCTCAAGGAAAGGAATCCTGAGCTCTACAAAAAATTACAACGGAACGACGAGCTTCACTTTGTTCCTGTCTCTGAAGATGAGCGTGAGCGTTTTGCCCCGCAGAAGGTTGAAATTCCAATTGCCACTGATCAAAGGTTTTACTCCATCGGTGAAATGCACCAGATGCTTCGCGATACTGCACGAGAGGCAGGTATAAAAGACGATGAGCCTTTTAGTACCACGTACGTGAGCGTGATCGCGGCAAACTTGAGAAGCAGCGTACGGTGGGTGGGGCAGTCGCGTAAAAATAAAACTGCAGATGTTTTTTCTCG
>CAYHUS010000021.1:0-4895 GCA_964359715.1 uncultured Candidatus Saccharibacteria bacterium | reverse complement strand
ACCATACTTGTGGAGTTTGTGAAAAAACACGCAGCGGTAGGTGAGAGTACTCGCGCCCGCTGGCTCTCAGTGCTTGTCAATAAAGGCATTCAGCCTAGGAGCTAGTATCCCCAGCAGGCCTTGACGGGTATGAGGAGTACAGGCTATAGTAGGGGAACCACATTTGGATGAGTTAGGGTCGGTGGTTTTTAGATACATTTAACACCCCATACGTACACAAGGCGGGACACGCTCTTTGCGTGTTTCGCGCATACGTTTTGTACCGATGGGATTATTAAGTTCATATACCCTATGGCCCACAAGCTCCCGCAGAAGCGCTTCGCGCGACACCGTGATCCACGCGTCCCGATGCCCGATCTTATCGCGCCACAGGTAGCTTCGTTTAGGACGTTCATGTCCGACGGGCTCAAGTCATTGTTTAAGGAGTTTTCGCCAATTGTTGACTACTCAAAGAAAAAATTTGAACTCGAGTTTGTAGCATTTGAACTTGGAGAGCCAAAGGGAGACGAGTACGAGGCAAAAGAAAATAAGATGACCTATGACGCACCGCTTAAGGCGACAGTGCGTCTCACCAACAAGGGGCTCGGCTCGAAAAAGGAGCAGTCAATCTTTCTCGCTGACGTTCCCATGATGACTGACCACGGTACGTTTATTATTAACGGCGTTGAGCGCGTCGTTATCCCACAGCTTGCGCGATCGTTCGGAGTTTTCTTTACCGCAGAGGACGTACGAGGCAAGACGTGCTTTGGTGCCAAAATAATTCCAGCGCGCGGCGCATGGATAGAGATAGAGTCAGAGCAGGACGGCGCAATCTTTGTAAAGATTGATAAGAAGAGAAAGTTCCCCGTCACCACGCTCCTGCGTATTCTTGGCGCTACCTTTGACCGCGACATGCTCACGCTCTTCGAGCGAGTCCCAGGTGGTAAGGCAGTGATCCAAACCTCGCTTGAAAAGGACAGCGCCGACACCGAGGAGAAGGCATTTATTGAGATCTACCGCAGACTTCGAGACGGTGACTTGGCGACGCCAGATACCGCAAGAGACTATGTAAAGGGCTTGCTCTCAGCTGAGCGCTATGACTTGTCATACCCAGGGCGCCACCGCTTCAACCAGCGTTTTGGCATGCCGATGGACAAAGAGTCCTTGGCTCGCCACACATTAAACCTTGACGACATGGTGCAGATCGTCAAGCACATCATTGAACTCAACTCGACTCCGGGCTCTATGCCTGACGATATCGACCACCTTGGGTTTAGACGAGTCCGCCAGATTGGCGAGCTTCTTGAGACGCGCGTTCGCGTCGGGCTTTCGCGTATGAAGCGCAACATTCAAGACAAGATGTCGACCATCGACATCGAGACCACGCTTCCAACACAGCTCGTAAACCCTCGACCATTGGCGGCTGCAATCAAAGAATTTTTCACTACCAACCAGCTTTCTCAGCTCTCACAGCAGCAAAATATTCTTGACGAGCTTGAGACGCTGCGAACACTTTCAGCGCTTGGTCCCGGAGGCCTCACACGAGAGCGCGCTGGGTTTGAGGTTCGTGACGTGCACACATCGCACTATGGACGCCTCTGTCCGATCCAGACTCCAGAAGGCCCAAACATCGGTCTTATTCTTCGCCTCGCGTCATACGCACGTATCAACGAGTTCGGTATTATTGAATCTCCGTATGCAAAGGTAGTGAAGGGGAGAGTCACAGATGAGATAATCTACCTCAATGCGTTTGAAGAAGAGCCGCATGCGATTGCACACGCAGCTATAAAGCTCAAAGAAGATGGCACCATTGTTGACGATTTTGTAGAGGTACGCCTTAAGGGTGAGCCAAAGTTGGTGCCGAGCGACTCAGTAGAGTTTATAGACGTTGCGATCAATCAAATGTTCTCTATCGCGACTTCATTGATACCGTTTATTGAGAACGATGCAGCACACCGTGCCCTCATGGGTTCGAACATGCAGAAGCAGGCAACCCCGTGCGTTGCCGCTGAGGCGCCAATTGTGGCGACAGGCGTTGAAGAGCTTGCAGCACGCGACACGGGACGCTTGATCTACGCACATGAGTCAGGAGTTGTGTCAGCGGTAGACGCTCGACGCATCGTCGTAACGGGCACAGACAGCAAAAAGCACGAGTACCGACTCCAGCCGTTCTCAATGACCAACGAGTTTTCTGCGTTTTATCACAAGCCAGCAGTTGACCTAGGGCAAAAAGTGAAGCGCGGAGATCTTCTTGCAGACACATCATCAACTGATGGCGGCCAGCTTGCGCTCGGTCAGAACGTACGCGTCGCATTTATGAGCTGGTCAGGATACAACTACGAGGACGCAATCATTATTTCTGAGCGATTGGTGCAGCAGAGCAAGTTCACCACCATCCACATTGAAGAGTTTGACGTCTCAGTTCGCGATACCAAACTCGGTCCTGAAGTCACTACACCTGACATACCAAACGTGAGTGAGACCAAGCTTCGCAACCTTGATGAAGACGGAGTCATCCGCATCGGCGCCGAAGTGCGCCCTGGAGACATTCTCGTTGGCAAGGTAACACCAAAAGGAGAGACACAGCTCTCTCCAGAAGAGCGCCTTTTGCGCTCAATCTTTGGTGATAAAGCAAAGGATGTTAAGGATACCTCGCTCCGCATGGAGGGAGGAAAGAAAGGCCGTGTTATTGGAGTTAAAGTCTTTAGCCGAGAGAAGGGCGACACGCTTGAGTCTGGCACCATAAAAAAGATCTACATTACCATTGCACAGATGCGAAACGTGTCTGTGGGTGACAAGCTTGCAGGACGTCACGGTAACAAGGGTGTTATCTCTCGAGTGCTTCCAGTTGAAGACATGCCGTATACAGAAGATGGTGAGCCAGTCGACATTATATTGACTCCGCTTGGCGTACCGAGCCGTATGAACCTTGGACAGATTCTTGAGATGCACCTTGGGCTTGCCGCACACACGCTGGGATACCAAGCCATCGTGCCGCCATTTGCTGGGGCAACAGAAGCTGAGATTCACGAAGAGCTTAAAAAGGCTGGGCTCTCTGAGAGTGGCACCATGACGCTCTTTGATGGAAGGACAGGAGAGAAGCTCGAGCAGAAAGTCGCAGTGGGATACATGTATGTACTCAAGCTTCACCACATGGTTGAGGACAAGATCCACATGCGTTCTATCGGTCCGTACTCACTCATTACCCAGCAGCCACTTGGCGGTAAGGCACAAAATGGCGGTCAGCGATTTGGAGAGATGGAGGTCTGGGCGCTCTTGGGCTATTGTGCGGCGCACACACTGCGCGAGATGCTCACCATTAAGTCTGACGATATTCAGGGAAGATCAGCGGCGTTTGACGCCATCGTGAAAGGACGGCCTATTGGTGAGATGCACACGCCGGCTGCATTCAATGTGTTGGTCAACCACCTTCGAGGGCTCTGTCTTGACGTCATATTAGGAAAGGGTTCTCCACAAGGAGACGTTACTCGCTCATAAACTGCTATGGATCAAAAAAGAGGAAAAGTTGCAGACACCACACAGTTCGACTGGATCGGGCTCAAGCTCGCAAGTCCGGAAAAGATCCTTGAGTGGTCGTGGGGCGAGGTCAGAAAGCCCGAGACCATTAACTATCGTACACAGCGCGCCGAGAAGAACGGTTTGTTCGACGAGGCGGTGTTCGGTACAGAAAAAGATTTTGAGTGCTACTGCGGCAAGTACAAAGGACCAAGGTTCCGCGGGATCGTGTGCGAAAAGTGTGGTGTCGAGGTGACTCGTGCCATTGTCCGCCGTGAGCGCATGGGCCACATCGAGCTTGCGTCTCCGGTCGCGCACATCTGGTTCCTCCGCTCGGTGCCGTCGCGCATCGCAGCCATCTTGGGCATCTCAGCAATTGACGCAGAAAAAGTAGTGTACTTTGCTGGATACATTGTAACTAAAATCCATGAGGATGAGCGCAAGCGCGTCATCGACGATTTGGAGTCAGAGTTTAAATCAAAAACCAAATCGCTTACCAATGAGAAGGCGCAGACCGAGCTCAAAAACCTTCTTTCAGCAGCACGCCAAGACATAGAGCGCATACAGCCAGGGCTGGTGCTTGATGAGATTGAATACCACCGATTCTCGGTGAAGTACGGCACGTTCTTTGAGGCGGGCATCGGCGCAGAAGCAATCTTCAACATTTTCAAGTCTATCAACATGGAGAAACTGGCTGTTGAGCTTGAAAAGAAAGCTGAGCAGGCAGCAAGCGGTGATCGCGAGAAGCTTATGAAGCGCCTCGCCCTTGTTAAGAGCATGATTGCATCTAATGTGCGACCTGAGTGGATGTTTTTGACTCGCATCCCCGTGACGCCACCTGCACTTCGTCCTATGGTTGCACTTGAGAGCGGCCGACACGCAACGTCAGACGTCAACGACTTGTACCGACGCGTCATCAACCGCAACAATCGACTCCAAAAGCTTCGCGATATCCACGCACCTGAAGTTATCTTGAGAAATGAGAAGCGCATTCTACAAGAAGCAGTTGACGCACTTCTCGATAATTCAATTCGTCGAGGTCAGAACGCCGCACAAGCTGCAAATACCCAAAAGCGCCCTCTCAAGTCTCTTGCAGACTATATTAAGGGAAAGCAGGGGTACTTCCGCTTTAACTTGCTTGGCAAGCGCGTCGACTATTCTGGCCGTTCAGTTATTGTGGTTGGGCCTGATCTTTCACTCGATGAGTGTGGTCTGCCTAAGCATATGGCGCTTGAGCTCTTCCGACCATTCGTTATCTCAGAGCTTCACCGACGCGAGCTCGCGCACAACATTCGTGGTGCAGGCCGCTTGATTGAGGAAGGCATACCAGAGGTGTGGGCGATTCTTGAAGAGGTGATTCAGGGCAAGCACGTTCTATTAAACCGTGCGCCAACTTTGCA
>CAYHUS010000020.1:0-11289 GCA_964359715.1 uncultured Candidatus Saccharibacteria bacterium | reverse complement strand
AAGCGAGAGCAGCTCATAAACACACCAATACGCGAGAGCTTCATCACCATGTGTGACCCGCACAAAGGGCAAGGGAACTGGCTTGGCGCGTCACCAAGTGTGGTAAGCTTCTCTACCGACTCCTTGCTCGCAACATCTTTTGAAAATGGAGTATAAAAATCTCTAAGCGTGTCAGTGTACTCGCGCTCGCCGCTCGCTATTTGGTCAAGCTCGTTCTCCATTTCTGCGGTAAACGAGTCTGAAATATACTTTTCAAAATGCTTTTCTAAAAATCGAGACACGACATCCCCCGTTGCGGTAGGACGAAGCGCGCGTCCCTCCTTTATCACATACTCGCGGTCAATGAGCGTCTTAATAATTGAGGCGTAGGTAGACGGACGGCCTATACCGCGCTTCTCAAGCTCTTTGACAAGCCCTGCCTCGCTGTATCGTGTCGGCGGTTGAGTAAATTTTTCTTCCTCATTGAGAGACACAAGGGTAAGAGGTTCTCCGTGTTCAACGGTGGGGAGCACTACGTCCTCGCCGCGCGCAGCAGGGTCAGCAGCAAGCCACCCATCAAACGCGATGACAGAGCCGGTGACAGTGAAGGGCACAACGCCCTCAGTCTCTGCGGTTATCTTGGTTCGTGTCATTACTGCGTCAACCATTTGTGAGGCAATGGCACGTGCATGGATCAGTGCATACAGCTTTTCTTCCTCGTCTGTTGAACCGGCACGTGCCACTCCTACATTTGTAGGTCTAATAGCTTCGTGGGCTTCTTGGGCATTTTTGCTCTTTGCTTTGTA
Organism: uncultured Candidatus Saccharibacteria bacterium; assembly: GCA_964359715.1. GTDB lineage: Bacteria > Patescibacteriota > Minisyncoccia > Phycocordibacterales > Phycocordibacteraceae > Phycocordibacter. The sequence goes on along the minus strand of CAYHUS010000020.1, from coordinate 10,504 downwards.
CTGGCGCGCTTCGTGGTACTTGTCTCCGTATGTCTTTTTTACGTATCCCGCGATTGCAGCAAGCGCGACAGACGCAAGGTTGGTTGAGTCAGTGCGCATGTAGGTGATAAGTCCCTGTTCGTACAGTTTTTGCGCTATCCGCATAGTGCGAGATGGAGAGTAGCCGAGTCGCGTCGACGCGGCCTGCTGGAGGGTCGAGGTGGTAAAAGGTGGCCGCGCCGCGCGGCGCATAGGTACTTCTTCTACACCAGTGACTGACCACGAACCACGTCTTCCCCTCTCTACTATCTGGTCAGCCTCAGCGCGCGTTTTGGGCTCTACCGTCGCTGTTGCTACAAAAATTTCATTTCGCTTTGTTTTAAACTCGCCGCGAATAACAAAAAATTGTTCTGGTACAAACGCAGTAATCTCACGTTCGCGCTCACCGAGTAGGCGAAGCGCGGGGGACTGTACACGACCAGCAGAGAGTCCGTAGCGAACTTTTTTCCAAATTAATCCAGAAAGATCATAGCCCACCAACCTATCAAGCACGCGGCGCGCCTCTTGGGCTCGGCGGAGGTTTTGATCTATGGGCCTTGGTTTAGCCACTGCCGCGATCACCGCTTCTTTGGTTATCTCATTAAAGACAATACGTTTAGGTTTTTTTAGTCCCGTTACTTCTGCAACGTGCCACGCTATGGCCTCGCCTTCACGGTCGGGGTCGGTCGCCAGCAATACCTCATCTGCTTTTTCTGCTGCATCTTGTATGCGTTTGATAACTTCTGATTTACCCACAGACACTACATAGCGGGGGATAAATCCGCCCTCGACATCCACTGCATCTTTATTTGATTTGGGGAGGTCGCGCACGTGTCCTACCGACGCGACGACTTTGTAGTCGCGACCGAGGTACTTTTCAATAGTCTTGGCTTTCGCCGGAGACTCAACGATGACGAGTTTCATTTGCTGTATATGTTGTACGGTATCATCGAGTTTATGTCAAACAAGTTTTCTGATATCTCCTAGTGATTCTGCAATTAATCCTCTGATTTCCATCTGCCCAAGAAGTACATTTGCCTCACCTGCAGAAAGTCCAAGCTCTCTTATAATCTCATCTCGCGAGAGTGGTTCAGATAACAATTCAAGCACCATCTCTTCATCTTCTGTGAGGGAGAGTTGGGTCATTGATGCGGGTGCTTCTTCTATCTTCAACGCTTCAAGAACATCAGATGCTGAGCGACAGGGTGAAGCGCCCAGCCTCATAAAGACGTGCCCCCCAGCACCGCCATCAGAGAATACCGAATGCGGCACCGCAAGAAGCTCGCGATTATAGTCAGTGGCAAGGCGCGCAGTGATGAGCGTCCCTGATTTAACTCCAGCTTCAATAATAAGCACTGCGTCTGAGAGTCCGACCATAACCCGATTTCGCTCTGGGAAAAAGTGGATCTTGGTTTTCTCGTTCGGTTCGTACTCAGAGAGAAGCGCTCCGCCCGAACGAAGGATCTCTTGGGCGAGTGGTCGGTGCGAGTGCGGATAGATAACAGAATCATTAATACCAGAGCCGGGGAGTGCGATAGTGTGGAGCCCGTGCGAGATAGCACTTCTGTGCGCCCTCCCATCACAACCGAGCGCGAGCCCTGAGACTATGGAGACAGGGTACCCCTGCAGGCCCGCCATAAGAAAGTCAATGACATTTTTAGCATACTCGCTCATGTGGCGAGAACCCACGACGGTGAGGTACTTGGTCCCTACTGGGGGGAGGCTCCCGCGGAGATACAGTCTCTCGGGCGGGTTAGGGATCTCGCTAAGCTGCGGGGGAAGCTCTGCTCTGTCAAGCACATCCACGTCGTCCATGGTAGTATCATAATCGTACCACTATGCTTGATATCAAATTCATCAAGGAGAACCTTGAGATAGTCAAAGCAGGAGCATAGAAAAAACTTATTGAGGTCGACCTCGACCGGCTTATTGAGGTGGATGAAAAACGCCGCGGGCTTATCACTGAGGTTGAGGCGCTTCGCGCCAAGCAAAACGAGGCATCAAAGGTAGTAGCACAAGGTGGGGACACCCGAGACGCCCTGATCGCCGAAATGAAGACCGTAAAGGCAGAGCTTGAAAAAAAGGAAAAGCTCCTCGAGCCACTTGAGAAAGAATGGCAGCTCCTTATGGTGCAGGTACCAAACGTTCCTGACATCACCGTGCCAGAGGGCGACTCAGACGCTGACAATAGGGAGATTCGAACGTGGGGAGATCACCCGACGTTTGGCTTTACTCCAAAAAGCCACATCGAGCTTATGGAGCGCTTGGACATGGTCGACCTTGAGCGAGGGTCAAAGGTGGCTGGCTTTCGCGGCTACTTTTTAAAGGGTGATGGGGCACTCTTGGCGTCGGCGCTTTTAAGATACACACAGGACAGCATTGTAAAAAAAGGATTCACGCCAATGTTTGTCCCGTCTCTCGTAAAGCGCGTTAACTTTTTGGGCACGGGATATATCCCGCAATCAGAAGAAGATCTTTTTAAAACACAGGATGAGCTCTACCTTGCTGGCACAGGTGAGGTGGCGACCATGGGGTACTACATGGGCGAGATTCTTGAAAAAAAAGATTTGCCGATAAAGCTCGCGGCATACTCGCCCTGCTTTAGGCGTGAGATAGGTGCGCATGGCAAAGATACCAAGGGCATTATTCGCGTTCACGAGTTTCATAAGTGGGAGCAGGTGATCCTCTGCGAGGCAAACCACGAAGAGTCTGTGCGCTGGCACGAGCATTTGACTGAGAACGCTGAAGAGATGCTGCAGGGACTTAAGATCCCTTACCACGTGGTAGTAAATTGTGGCGGCGACATTGGCCTTGGGCAAGTAAAAAAATACGACATCGAAGCGTGGGTGCCGTCAGAAAAAAAGTATCGTGAGACACACTCATCGTCATACTTCCATGATTTTCAAACTCGACGATTGAGTATTCGCTACCGAGACGATGATGGCGCACTTCGATTTGTGCACTCGCTCAATAACACTGCACTTGCTATACCGCGTATCTTGGTACCTGTCATTGAGAACTACCAAGAGGCAGATGGGAGCATACGCATACCCGAGGCACTGGTCCCCTATATGGGGAAGGACAAAATCGTGCCAAAGGCATGAGCACTACAAAGGACAAGGGACGAGTGCGCCTTAAAGATCGGCGTCGAAAAAAGATGCGCCTCACCGCGGTTCTCGTGGCGCTTGCGGTTATTGTAGCGGCGGGAGGCTTGGTATTCTTAGCGCGTCTCCCCTCGCTTCAAATCACCACCATTACGGTAAGTGGAGCATCAGTACTGAATGCTGATGCGTTAAAAAGTGCCACAGATGAGGCGCTTCAGGGTTGGTATGCCTTTGTTATTCCAAAGCGACTCTCGTTTATTGCTCCAACCAAGAGTATCGCCACGGCGCTTGAGGCCACCTTTCCAGAGGCAGGAGATATAGAGATTGCGCTTCAATCGACGCAGTCCATAGAAGTCAGGGTGGTGGAGCGGAGCCCCTACGCGCTCTACTGCGATAGTGCCTGCTATGTAATGGACCGCGGGGGATACATATATATGAGCAGTGGCGGAGAGGCGCTGAGGCGCTATAGCGGCACGGTAGCAGAAGGTCCTGTTGGCAGTAGGTTTTTAGAAGGGAGATTTGTCGAGCTTGATACTTTCCTCACCGCTTTGGAGGAGGGAACAGGGTCTTCAATTACCTCAGCTCGCGTGACAGAAGAGAGAGACGTTATTGCAACATTTGATGGAGGAGGGGAGATACGGTTTGAACTCAGGGACATGGGGACATCGCTCTCTGAAAGCGTAAAGGCAGTTTTTGCATCGCCAAAGTTTAGGCGCGAAGCGCTTGACTATGCTGATTTTCGTTTTGGACAGAAGGCGGTGGTGAAGTTTAATGAGTAGGCGTACACTGGCCCTATGTCCCACCACGTAGGAAATATAGAAAAATCAATCGCCCGAGACGTGGTAAAAATGCTCGAGCAAGCACGAATTGAAGATAGACCAAAGGTTAAAGCGCGATTAGTGAAAAACGCGCGGAAAAAATGGCACGACATGCTTGGCCATTTCAATAACGGGATGTACGTTAACTACCACATGTATCAAACACAGCCTGACGGTACTAAAAAGCTTCGCGAGTCGTTCTACCCGATTGAGCGGCGCTGGTGGCGTCCTGAACATTCACCTATGAAGAACGCCTCACGACTAAGGCAGAAAAAGAAACAGCGAGTATGGTAGGGTAAGAGCGTGGAGAAAAAAGATATCGATTTTTCATCGCTTCCCGATAGCGCGGGGGTGTACTACTTTCTCAAGGGCACAGAGGTCTACTATGTCGGTAAGGCGACGAGCCTCAGATCAAGAGTTAAAAGCTACTTTGACCCCGACCTATCAGAAAAGCGAAGCGAGCTTATCGCCAAGGTCGTGCGCGAGGCAGATGGTGTGCGTGTTGAGACGACAGACTCGGTGCTCGAGGCGCTCTTGTTAGAAGCGCAGAAAATCCGCGAGCTAAAGCCAATTGGCAACAGCCTATCAAAAGACGACAGGAGCTTTAATTATGTAGTGATTACCAAAGAGAAGTTTCCTCGTGTGCTCACGGTTCGCGGTCGAGAACTCTCAACTGCGATTGACCCCGCACTTGTCCGCTCGCTCTATGGGCCGTTTACACAAGGGTCGTCGCTTAGAGAAGCATTGAAGATTATTCGAAGGATATTCCCATACTTTGATACACCATTTCCTATTGGGGGGAGGTACACGCCGCAGGCACAAAAGACACTCAGGTTTAATCAATCAATAGGCCAGTATCCAAGCGACACTGATGTATCAGCCTATGCGCGCGCAATAAGAAACATTGAGTATTTGTTTGAAGGTAAGAAAAAGTCTCTCCTCACACTCCTTTCTCGTGAGATGAAGCGGGCCGCGTTCGAGGAGGCAGAGATATTGAAGCGGCAACTTTTTGCACTCACGCATATTCAGGACATTGCACTTATTAAGGACGAGTTTCGTAAAGCGCCAGCGACCGAGTATCGTATTGAAGCCTATGACACAGCCCATCTTGGCGGGCTCGCGACACGCGCAGTTATGGTGGTGGTGGTGGACGGAGTGCCAGAGAAAAAAGAGTATCGGACATTCACCATAAAAACTGCTAAAGATGCCGATGATTATCAGTCACTTCGTGAAGTTTTGGAACGCCGGTTTAATCACCCCGAGTGGACATATCCCAAGCTGATAGTGATTGATGGTGGGCGTACACATTTGAAGGTCGCAGATCAAGTGCTTAAAAAGCTTGGCGTAGCCATTGAGACATGCGCGGTAGTAAAGGATGCGCGACACAAACCACGCGACATTATCGGCAAGCTGAGAACCAAGGAACACCACGAGGCGTCAATACTTTTAGCCAATGCAGAGGCGCACCGCTTCTCCATAGGCAGGCATCGCAGAGCGCTCAGAAAGCGGGTATAGTAGAGCAATGGACAGAACGTCACACGAGGGTATTGTCGAGCGGCTCAAAGACCCTAAAGAACTTGAAGCCTATAAAAAAGATTGCGATGGTTACAAGCCATCGGCGGTCGCTCGATTGTTAGGAGACCTACTTGTGGGGACGGGTAACTTTTTTTATGGCAAGGACCCGTCGTATGAAAAGTTTAAGGCAGTCGAGGTCATAGCGCGTATCCCGTACCAGTCGTGGGAGTCTGTCGCGTACACCTTGCTCACCAGCTTTTATTCTAATGAAAAGCGTGCAATCAGCCTCTCCAAGGTTCTCCCGTTCGCGCGGCATGCACAGGATAACGAGACTATGCACGTGGTGGTGATATCTCAGATAGTGACCAAGCACGGAAAAAACGATGTTGTGCTCCATACGCTGGTACCCATTATCTTTTCATTCTTCTATTTTTGGGCGGTGTGGCTCTTATCTATGTTTGATAGAAAGGCGGCGTTTGAGCTTAACTATCTCTTTGAACAGCACGCGTTTGACCAGTATTCGCAGTTTGTTGAAAAAAATGCCGACGAGCTTAAGAAAAATAAGGTTCAGAGTGAGTTTCTTACATTTTATGGGCGCCATGCTGAGACCGAGTATGACCTATTTAACTCGATTCGTCTTGACGAGATAATTCACCGCAACTGTTCACTTGTTATGGTTCGAGAGCTTGAGAAGAAGCGGATAATGTAAAAACCGAGGCCATCTCGGTCAGGTACAATAGGGATATGACTACAGTGGCGGTCTTGCGCGGTGGCGTCGGCGATGAGCATGATGTCTCGCTCAAAACTGGTTTTAACGTGCTTAGGCGGCTTGACGCTCTTGGTAAGGCAGGAAAATCATACCGACCACTAGATGTGTACATAGACCGCACCGGCGTGTGGCACGTACGGGGTATCCCCATGCTCCCCGCACGAGCGCTACAAACTGTTGATATCGTGTTTAACGCGCTTCACGGCACGTATGGAGAGGACGGGTCGGTACAACGAGAGCTTGAGCGGTTGGGGGTGCCGTACACGGGGTCAAATGCGTTTGCCTCGGGCGTGGCTATGAACAAGGCTGTCACCAAGGCAATGCTTGCCGATCAGGGGATACGGATGCCACGGCACGTCACGGTATTGGTGACACCGGACTTGGAGCGAAAATTGGTAGAGATTTTTAGAACCTTTCCTATGCCCTCGGTAGTAAAGCCCATTAACTCGGGCTCGTCGGTGGGGGTCTCCTTGGTGCGAAGCTATGATGAGTTAACACAAGGAGTGCGGGACGCGTTTACTCACTCAAAAGAGGTGATGATTGAGGAGTATATAAAGGGCCGCGAGGCGACAGTCGGCGTTATTGATTGGATGCGTGGAAAAAAGCAGTACCACTTGCCGCCAGTAGAAATTATTATTGCTGGAAATGGGATTTTTGATTATGCCGCAAAGTATAGTGCAGAAACAGACGAGCGGTGCCCTGGAAATTTTTCTCGGCAGGAGTCCGAAGAGCTGCAGTACATGGCGGCGCGCGTCCATGACACGCTCGGGCTTCGCCACTACTCGCGCTCTGACTTTATCGTGTCTCCGCGGGGTGTGTACTTTTTAGAGGTCAACACGCTCCCTGGGCTTACCGACACATCACTTCTCCCAAAGTCTCTCGACGCAGTAGGGATATCGATGGACGAGTTTCTCGACCACGTGCTCCAAATGGCACTGGAGAAAAAGTGAAACCGTCCTGCGCTTCGACCGGTATCTATATCGGTATGAGAATAGAGGTGCCATATTTTTCTCAGTATGACGAACGCATACCTGAAGAGTGGCAGGGACGCTCGTGCGGAATAGTCTCTCTAAGAATGGCGCTTGGCGCGGTGGTGCCACATAAAGAACTTCCAAGTCCTGCAGAGCTAATTGCTAGTGGAGTATCATCAGGTGCCTATGTAGCAGGTATTGGGTGGCGGCATGATGGGCTTATGCGTCTTGCCGAGCTTTGCGGAGCGCGTGCGCATCGGTCAGAATTTCGAATTAGAAAGTATGCGATGCCACACGTCATTAGCTCTTGGTTGAATAAAGCGTTTTTTAACTATGGGGTAGCACTGTTACGAAGTTCAGTACAAAAAGGCACAGTGCCCATTATCTCAGTGACCGTTGACGGTAAGTCAGATACCCATCTTGTACCAATTGTTTCGTGGGGAAAGAGGGAAGGGGTTTTGGGTTTTTATTACCATGAACCTGCGTCTCAGCCAGAGGACAATGATGCGTTATATCGCTTTATGAGTATAGATGAATTGGGGAGAAGGTGGCGCAGGCTTGCAATTTTTATTGGCTCGAGTGGTCGTGAAGAAAAAATACAAGAGCAGCATGTGACACTAAGCGCTACCACTATGCGCACCAACCCTTTTAAGGTACGATGGTTGGAAGTTGCATGGCAAGTCTAAAGGACAAAAAATGTGTACCGTGTGAAGGGAAAACCGATCCACTGAGTGGGGAACTGCTCTCAGACTTGTTGAAGGAAGTGCCAACGTGGCACGTGTCAGACGACAAGAAGTCGATATCACGAGAGACTATTTTTGACGATTTTGTGACTGCGGTGGTATTTATCACCGACGTGGCACACGTAGCAGAGGAGGAGGGGCACCATCCAGATCTTAACCTTCATAGCTACAACAAAGTGACCATAACACTCTCAACCCACGCGATAGGCGGATTGTCAGAAAATGATTTTATTCTTGCGGCAAAGATTGACGAACTTTTAGAAGATTCGCTCAAAAAAGATTAGGTCAGAAATTGGCGAGCAAACGACTCGGCTATCCTGTGTATAATCTCAAGCCTCTTTTTTAACGAGAGGCGCATGGGAGGTGACATTGGGGTAGAGTTTGCATCAATAAGGTACAGGTGGTGAGAGCGGCGATCTCGAACTGCGTCAATCTCTCCAAAATCGAGTCCCAATAATTTTGAAAATTGCAAAACTTTGGCTCGCTCATCGTCTGAGAGAACCTCGTGCACCTCCTTTATCAAAACGCTAGAGTTAGCACTCCAAAATCGGTACTGCTGTGGTCTGCGCTTTAAAACAACAACTGGCATTTCGGTGCCGACCACCGTGATTCGAATATCTTCAACGTAGGGCACACCAGAGATCGTGTTGTCGACCAATGTTTGGTAGACGTACCCTTTTTCTGCCTCAGTGGGACATTCGACAATATAGCCATCGTGAGTCGCGTTAAAGTCAGACTTTCTCACCGCGGCGCCAGTGTGAGTGGTAGGGTCAATGGCGAGCTTATGACCAAACACTTTTTCATACACTTTTGCCACTGTGCTCTTACGAATATCAAGGCAGCGACCATTAATCCATCGCTCATGGCCCTCAGGCAGCTTTTGGTCTATAAGGGTATCATCCATAAAAAGCATGGTGCGTGGACCAATGCCATTTTTTAACTTTGCGCGGGTAGCGCACGCGGCGTACCACGTGAGGTAGAGGGGGACTGGGCGCTCGGGGTAGAAGTGGAGGACGGTCTTATTGTTACGTATAAGTGAAAGGATAAAAAACAACAGTATCGCGTGTATAAAAAAACGAAGGCGGTCCCAAAAGCCAAGCGCGTATGCGTATCGCTCGAGCGTGTGACGAATGCTGCGGACCACATGCCAGAGCATTGTGCCAGTATAGCAGTGTGAGTGGTGGACCCCTTCGTCCAATGTGGCGCCGTTATTGCATACGGCATCCCACGAAACATAGTCACTTCACTCCTTGTTTCTGTGGACTCCAGTCTAACATTTTGGAATCAATTTGCCCTGGAGTCTCAACGACTAGCTCAAATACTCAAAGGAGCAGAGAAAGTCTTCTAGAAGGGCTTTTTAGGAGCTGAGAAGCACTACCACACTGTATTTGATTCGTGCGTCGTGTTAGACCGAACTAGTATGGTCTTTACCATAGCAATAGCAGTCTGACCGTTATGTATAGACCTGTACGTACTGGTAACAGACCTATGGTGGGCGGTGACAGGGTGACACCCTCCCTTTCCGCATCTGAAAATGGGCTCGAAAAATCAGGTGGTGGGTGTTTTGGAAACGCGCTTTTCGCTTTTCGCGGGGTAACCCTCACCAAGTTGAGGAGTTTATCAACAGAGGGTACCTTGACTAGAAGTTAGAGTGCCTTATACTTATAGTAGGAAGATGGTTCATCTTCCGTAGCACTTTTACACTCGACCTGAGATGGGTCTTCATACAGATGTAAGCGCCTCCCACAACAGGGAGCAATCCCTTTCTGAATAGGGTTTTCAACCCTAACGCCGCAAGGCGGGATTACGGGGCATATCCAGCATTACTGTCGTTATACACGATGTCATGTCATGACGGTCAACACTTCGCTCAAGCGAACCGTTGCCCGTCATGCTCAACTACTCGCTATAACTTACTGACTATCTGCTCTCCGATTCGGTACTAGCGTTCAAGTTGTAACGCGTAAGCCGTCGTAATGTAAAAGTGAGGTGGAATATAGGCGGCTTACGCGTTCATCTTGATTGGCGGTACCGTTATCAACTCCCGCATGACTTACACTTCTGCGCGACCATAACATCACCATCACCACCATGAACCATAAACAACAGCAGATGCTGGTTGCTGTCCAAAAGCAACTCGCTGACGTTATCGTGAAGACACCATCCCACTCCTGCAAGAACTGTAAAGTACTTGTAGGCGCATTGGCTTCGATTACAGGCATCTACACTGACATCCTTGAGGGGGTGCTCAAAGGCGAGATGCGCCGCGACTTTGTTCGCCGCATCGCCTCTGTCACTCTTGATGTCGTGAAGGGCTTCACTCGAGGCTAGTACCCGACACTAAACCATTAGTAATAATGGATTGAAACATGACAAGCATACTCAAAACCATACGTAACCAACGCAAACTATCTCAGGAAGAGATGGCTGGTGATTTGGGTGTGACTGCAAATTATATTTCCCTAATAGAAAACGGTAGGAAGCGCCCAGGAATGCGCTTCCTTGAGCAAGTGTCTTCGACATATAGCGTACCGCTCGTTCTCGTTGCACAAAACGAGTTGATACC
>CAYHUS010000019.1:2080-12326 GCA_964359715.1 uncultured Candidatus Saccharibacteria bacterium | reverse complement strand
GCTCACATGAGCGCATGGTTGGGTTTTTGATTGAGCATTTTGCAGGGGCATTCCCACTCTGGCTCTCACCCGTGCAGGTCAAAGTTTTGCCGGTATCAGAAAAGCATAATGAGTATGCTCGAAGCGTCCTGAAGCTCCTGAAGGAGGGCGGGCTGCGCGTCGAGATTGATGACGCCAACGAGTCGCTTGGTAAAAAAATAAGGAACGCAAAGACAGAGAAGATCCCCTACATCTTTGTAGTGGGTGAAAAAGAAGAGTCAGCTGGTACTGTCGGCGTCGAGACCCGTCAAGGCTCTGAAGGCGCTCAGCCCACAGATGCCATGGTCGCAAGGCTAAAAAAAGAAGTGTCCGACCGTATCTAGTCTCGCAAAGTCGAGGTCTGACCTCGCCTGCGCCTATAGTGTCTCGTCATAGATTCAGAACGCTCGCGGTTAGACATACTTCTTAAAAGTCGATTCAAAACCCACATTAAGCCGTACATAGCCACAAAAATACCTGCAGTCACTGTCCATAAGCTAGATGTACCAATTATAGTAGCAATGAGGCCTGCAAATGCTGGGAGCGTTGCGATAGTAAACGCCGAGTATATCTCGCCGGCGAGCACAAGTAGTGACGCGCCACTCACAAAAAGAAAAGCTGTGGCAGGAAGAGACAAGAATACAGTGAGATAGTGTAGAGCCTTAAATACATTGACTAAAAGGCGATTCATACGAAGCCCCCTTCTTATTATTCTTCGAGATTCGTCATTGATTGACTCCACAACATCTTCGACTGGACCGTTTGCCGCTACTACGCGAGTGTTTTCGCGATAGTTTAATGCTCGCTCTACAGTAGGAAAAACAGGTTGATCTGGCGCGACAGCTAACACTCTATTTTCTTTACTTACCACTTCTTGGTTTTTGAAGCCTTCACCAGACATATTATTTTTTCTTCTCTTCTTCAAGAGTCGATGTTTGCCCCGGTTTGCGATAGTGGTGCTTCGTCCGCGGGAAGGCTGTCTCATGCTCAGCCGAAGAAAAAAGATTGCTTCTTAGGAGAGTAGTCGCAACAAACCCAACAAGAGACACGACGATCGCCGCACCAACTACCCAAGGCAGTGCAGTGCCTAAAAGTGCCGCAAGTGCAGGACCACCGCTTCCAAAAGCAGATATAAAGAATGAAGTAGCAAATTTGTTAAGGAGTTGTACAATAATTGTGCTAAAAATTGCTGCTGTCAGTGTGACGACTGGAAACTCTAAGGATCTAGCTATCCAATCAAGTCTCTTGATCCACTCAACGCGTACTGGTGAGTTTCGAAGATTTCTATTTATAAATGTTTGCGTATTGCCGCGTATTTGATCAACCACACCTTCGACGGGCGTACCAGCTTTTGCGTACTTTATCTCCTTGCTTTCAAAGAGCGGTAGCACAGCGACCTCAGATGTATTGAACAGAACCCTGTCCTGATGTGCCTCTGTTTTTCTTTCCCAGTTCATATTTGTTTAGATTCCCCAAGGCTTATAGAGGTAGTACGGCTCTTCTTTCTTTGCAATTTCTCGACTCTTTTCCCAATCCAACGCAGCAAAATTTATGACCGCACCAAGCTTTCCTAGCGCGTATATAAACGGATTAATGAATATATTGACTCCTGTATCAACAGAAGTAATTTTTGCCCTCACAAGCGATAGTCCTGTCATCGTTATTAGATATAGAGCAAGAGCAGGAGGGTTAAATATTGATACAACAGGGATAGGGCCAATCATCGCGGCCGCTGCCAAGAAGCCGAACAATATTCTGTAGTACCATGGCATTTTTGAAGTTGCCTCAAGAACCCAAGCTATAGCAGGTCTAAACGCTTTCCACCACGGTGGCACCCAATGATTTTCTTTTGGTGCCTCATAGTTTCGAATATCTGGAGAATATTTTTCAACAAAAGTCACAACGCTTTCATATGCTGGCTCAATAACCCACCACGCAAATTCTTTGATTGGTTTTAGTAATCGAGACATAAGCGTTGTCTCTTCATGCTGTGGATTGTTTTGTATTTCTGCTACAGCGGCGGCCTTAGTTACCTCGTTACATTTTGTGGATTTTGCGAGGGTTACTTTCTCAACACGTCTTGCCTGTGCATCAAGTGTGAGAGGCACCTCTATAAACGTGCTGCTTTTTGTACTTGCAACTTCGGCAGCTGCCTTATGTAGCGTTACTTGCTCACGAAATTCACTCATGCACCCATTATAGCATCTTATTGACTATCTGTCAAATATGTCATATCCAATCGCTGGCTCTATTGAGCCACGCATTTGCTACGCTTTTCTACTTCAGCTAAAAAACCCGCCACGGTTTTGGGCGGGTTTTCCTGATTTTGCTACTAAAATCCTATCCCCTAGCCTCAAACGCTTGCGCGATAGCGAGCTTTAGGCCTGTGTACTGATTGGTGTACCCATGGTCCATACCGTGGGTAAAGACCTCAACCAATTTCTGAATAGTGCCCTCAGCTATTGTAGTCGCATGTATGGTGAGCGGCGTCTCTGTGCCATGGCGACGTGCTCGGTACAGCTGGTCAAGCGCCGTTGCTGCCACTGTCATAACAGTAGAGACGTTAGCGTGACTGTCCTCAAGCATGTGAGCAACACGATACGCACGATCTCGGTTCCCATCAAGAATCGCTTCCAAAAGCTGTATAACAGCGTCCTGATCTTCTGGTACAGACATTGGCATCTCTACATTTTGGCTTCTCGACACCACGGTAGGTGGGATGGTGCTTCCCTTCAAGATATCTGCTACTGACTGAACCGTAGGCTTGATAGGCTGCAAGGCTGCAGTTCCCGCAAAGCTTCGGAGTTCCTCAAAGCGATCGCTGGTCAACAGTATCCATCCATCTTCGCGTGGGATAACTTTAACTGCCTCATTCAACATTGAACCAAACATTCTTAACGTCTCGGCTCTGTCGGGAGAAAGGTTGAGTGCAAGTTGTACTGCCTCAGGGCTCATCAAGACTCCTGCGCCATTGGCACGGGACTCAATAACGTCAGCAAGGTCTGGAATACCGTCCTCTGCTGGCTTTGCCGAAGTGTACGCGACTTGTGGTTCTGGGTGTGTGCCGTTAGCTGAGTATGCAGCCGAGTCAACGCGCTCAGTATCAGATGCAGGCATTGGTCGCTGTGATTGATACATCGCGTACTGTGAGCCTGCACGTGACATGAGGCTTCCTGCAATAAGTGCGATGCTTCCCTTACCCATCACCACATATGTGGCGAGTGCTGCAAGGAGTGCAACTGCTGCCCAGAAGACAAAGGTCAAGGTAGCTCCTGCCTCAAAGCCGGTATACGGTATCTGCTCAAGAGAGACAAAGGCGAGTGGAGCTTCGATTGGCTTTTGGAACAAGACAACGTTTGGAGGATTAAGACCACCGCCACAACTTCCCTGACAACCGCCGCCGCCCTTGGTGACGGTCACCGGCGCTTGGCAGGTCACCGTTCCGTATGGACCTGAGAAGGTCCCTACAAACGTGGTGTTATCTGCTGGGAATACTTCTTGCGACCCACCTGAAACAGGGGTTACAGATCCAATGCTGGTGATAGATCCTTGATTTACATTCGACGATGTCCACGAGACTACAACTGATTCGCCAGTCTTTATGGTTGAGTGAGAGACAGAAAGTGTACACATCGGTACTGGGTCTGGTGTAGTTATTGTGATTGACGCAGAACAGATAATCGTGCCTCCAGGACCGGTGAAGGTTCCTGTGTACGTAGTGTTTGCTGTTGGACTTACCGATCGAGTACCATCGAGCGCGACTGACCCGATACCTTGGTCAATAGAGACCGAGGTAACGTTAGTTGAATCCCATGAGAGCGTTGCTGATGCACCTGTCTGAATAGAAGTTGGGTTAATGCTCATGGTGCAGTACGGTACTGGTACCGAGCAGTCCTTTTCAACACTTACGTTCACTATGTTTGACTCTACCCATGTATTGAAGTTGTTGTACTCGTAGGCAGAAATCTTTGCTTTGTTAGGAATGGTCACTGTACATGCAGTTGGTGTTCCAACCTTTGCCTTTATCTTCACCCATCCCTCTTCGCTTGGATCAAGATCCCACGCGTTAAAGCGCACTGTGCGGTCAGATGACTTGTAGACTGGGTCAGATTGATAGCCCGCAGTGACGTTTGATGAGTGTGTCTCTGATTGGTACGTCAACATGGTGTCCAACGTGTCAACAACCTTGACACCACTTCCTGTACACTTCTTGCCACCGACGTTTTTGAACTCTATGGTGTACTCAACCACTTCATTTGGAGAAAGCGTGGTCTTGTTAGCAGATTTTACAATCTCGAGTTTGCACTCCCCAGGAGGAGGTACGACTTTTACTTTAGCGGTGCAGGTCACCGTGCCGCCAGCACCCGTTGCAGTACCAGTGTAGAGCGTGTTAGCAGTTGGCGAGACAGACTCGCTGCCTCCTGATACTGGAGTAACTGAGCCAACTGATTGGTCGATAGTAAACGATGTAGCGTTAGTGGTTGTCCATGACAAGACCGATGTACCACCTTGGTATATCTGATACGGACTTGCAGTTAGTGTACACGTTGGAGCTGAAGGCGGAGGTGTACAATCCTTCTCTACCAAGAGGTCGACGACGTTCGAGACCTCGTAGTCATTAAAGTTATTGTATTCGTATGCGGTGATCTTTGCTTTGTTAGGAACGGTGACTGAACACGAAGATGGTGTGTTGACCTTTGCTTTAAATTTGACCCATCCAGACTCATTTGGCGTCAACACATCTGCGTTCCAGCGGAGCGTACGATCTGATGACTTGTAGACTGGGTCTGACTGATAGCCGCCCGTAACGTTTGACGAGTGTGTCTCTGACTGGTACGTAAGTCCCGCGTCGAGAACATCCCACACCTTCACTCCACCGCCAGTACAATTTTTCTGGCCAATGTTCTTGAAGTTAATGGTGTACTCAACATAGTCATACGGTGCCGCAGTTGCCTTGTTTGCAGACTTTGAGATCTCAAGCTTACACTCGCCTGATGGTGGCGGTGTACAATCTTTCTCTATGGTGACGTTGGCTGAAGGCTGTGACGATACCCATGAGTTAAAGTTGTTGTACTCATATGAGGTGATCTGTGCATAGTTTGGTACTACCGCAGAGCAGGTCGATGGTGTGCCAGCTTTAGCCTTGATCTTTACCCATCCTGCCTCGTTAGGGTCTAGGTCCCACGCGTTGAAGCGCACTGTGCGGTCAGATGACTTGTAGACTGGGTCAGATTGATAGCCCGCAGTGACGTTTGATGAGTGTGTCTCTGATTGGTAGGTCACCAATGGGTCCAAGGTGTCGGTCACTTTGACTCCAGAACCTGTACACTTTTTGCTGCCGACATTTTTGAAGTTGATGGTGTACTCGATGTACTCATTAGGCGCAACTGTAGACTTGTTGGCGACTTTTGTAATCTCCAACGTACACTCTCCTGATGGTGGCGGTGGGACAACGGTTACCTTTTTCGCACAGGTCACAGTACCGCCTGCTCCTGTTACGGTTGCGGTGTATGTAGTAGTTGACGAAGGCGTCACAGACTTTGATCCTGATGCAACGGGGGTGACAGCTCCAACTCCCTGATCAATTGAGATTGATGTCGCGTTGGTCGTTACCCAAGAAAGTACTGACGAGTCTCCTTGTGTGATTGAGTACGGCGATGCATTAAGCTCGCAGGTTGGCGCCTCTGGTGGCGGGATGGTGATGGTATCCTCGCACGAGACTACGCCGCCAGTGCCCGTCGCAGTAAGTTTGTAGGTGTGTGTACCGTATCCAAGTGGTGGAACAAAGGTGTGCGAGCCGTTGAGCGGATAGGTTTGAATGGTGCCCGACTTTACGCAGGTAAAACTATATCGGAGGTGATTGTTAAATGCTGTTGCAGAAATATGAGACCATGACGAACCATTCCACTTTACGATTGCGTTGTTAGACGGCGAGCTGTATCCCTCACTTCCGTATGTCGAGGCGGTAGCACCAGCTCCATCAATAAGTTCGCATACGCGGTTCATGGTGACCTGATCACCTGCAAACCCTGTATTTCCCTGCACCGCAGGGAGGTTGATGCCGTATGAAAGAAGATCTGCTTTTACTGCAGTCGAGTTGTATGCATCTGCTTCAGTGTGCACGACAGAGGTGCTTGGGCCTCCATTTGTTGAGGTGTACCCAGGTACCTGAGGTGAGTTCGTGAGTGGGACAATCAACACTTGGTACGCATTCTGCGTTGTCCACGTGATGTTGTGCTGTGTAAGGTCAAGCGTACATAGTGGAGCTGGAGGAGGAGGTGTGTATGACCCACCACCGCCACCACCGCCGTCATATGATGTAAAGTCTCGAGAGTAGTCAGGGAATCCAAAACTACCGCCCCCGTCGAGGTTGATGAGACAGCCTCCACAACTTCCAGAGCCTGCGGCGTTCGCAAAGAGCGCTGTCTCGGTCACGTAGCTGACTGCAGCATATCCACCCGCAAGAACTGCGGCAACCACGACAACTGCGGCCAAAATCTTTCCGAGGTCTGTGAATGTTTTGAATGTCATACTACGTGTGTAATTTTTTAATGTGTTACGGTTCCAATAAAGTCTGCGATAATAATATTTCTCTCTTCCTTGGCTCCGAGCGAGTTACACGTTACCAAGGTAAGCGTGTGTCCCGAAGTTGGAAGCGCGATAGATCCAACATCAGTAGTTACCAACTCAACCGACCGTACCGTGTAGCGGTATTCGGTTGATCCGGCAAACACCGAGATCGTGTCTCCCTGTGAAAGGTCCTGAAGGTCGTTGAACGCCTTGAATGCTTGGTTTCGCACTACAGGCAGGTAGCTCTGGTGACCAAAGATCACCGTGCTTCCTTCAACTCCTAACGCCGCTGACCCTGGGTAGCGGACTGCCCCCTTAAGGAGCTCCGCATCCAAAACTGCAAGCGACTGTGACTTTGGGTTGACCACAGGAGTGTCAACGCCAACCTTGTCTATCACCACGCGCGTCGGGAGGTTAGAAGCTTCAACCTCAACAACAGCAAGCGCGGGACCAGCTACAAGCGATGTGCTTTGAACTGGTACAAGGTCAGGGATTTCATTCACCGTCATCGCTGGCGCTGTCGAAACTGGCTTAGTCTCAGGCTCTTGAATGGGCTCTGGGACAAAATCAATGACAAACAAGACGACTGAGAAGAGAAAAAAGCACAGCAAAAAAATAATGAGTGCCTCCCACGGCCTCTCAATAACACGATGCATTGGTGAATGACCACTCATGTATCAAGAAACTGGCTGAGCGGATAGTGGCCGCCCCGCACAGCTCTGGTCATCAGTCTAAACTAGAAATGGGTACTTGTCAAGTACCCCGTTTTGTGACGAAAATTGAGCGTTTTATTCAGCGAGCCAGCGCTTCTGCTCTGCCTCAGTTGCCTCGCCGTAAGGCTCTGACCCCTCATAACGACCTATCGCATCTCGCTTATCAATTACTACCTCCTTGAGTTTCGTATCTTGATACGTAATCTTGATCTCTCCTGAGGGAAGCTGCTCTACCTTATAGGTCACGCAGTAGAGGCGGTCTGGATGCCCATCGCCATTGGTGTCGAGTGCAATAAATTGGTAGTGCATCCCCGGTTTTATCTTTCCCTCGTGCGCCAGCTGTTCAACAATAATCTTAAACTCTGCATATGCTTGCTCTATGGTTTCCATTCCCTTTGGAGCGGTAAAAGTCGGAACGTCGAGGACAGACACGATCTTTTTGCCGCTACACGCATCTACTTCACTACAAAAGTTGATGCCCTTAGTCTTCATAGACTCATAGCTCCACCCTGCGGTTACTTTTGGTTTTTCAGCTACAGGAGAACTAAGAATCTCATCGCTTGCGTCTGAAAAGTTAAAGCATTTAGTGGGAGCGTACACCACCGCTCGGTGTCGAACTCCCGACTCGTCTGTGTATTCAAAAACTATAGGGAGGACCCTCGTACCACCCTTGATATCAAGCGTCGCGGGGCCTCCGGTGTCATACCCGCCATTTAACGGCCCGTTGACCATGGCATTAATCGGTGTCCCCTCAGGCAAAAGTACCGTCCCCTTCCCAGTCTTAAAGGCCTCAATTAAGAATGTCCTATTTGCTTTGCAATATGTAATAAATGCATCACGCTTCGCTTGAGGCCAATTGCGCTCGTCTCCCAACATCTTAGCCGCGCGTTCAATGCTCTCGTTTGAAAATGCCTGCTCTGGCGACGTCGCGAATGGGTCAGTACCAAGATCAGTTATGCTCTTTATTCGCTCTGCAGCGTAGGCAACAATACCAAGGTTGGGAGCAAATTGTGCGGCAGCCTCAAAGGGTCGTGCAAATGCGGTACCGATTTGAGTAGCATTCACAACCATCTCCGCCTTTAGCGCGGCAACATCATAGCCAAAAAGTTTTGCGAAAAAGTGCTCAAAACCAAATCGCTCTGCGAGCTCTTGTCCTGTACCATGCCCCAACTCATAGTACGTGCCGACTCCAAGCGCAAGACCAAGTACCCTTCCTATACCCTTGCCCCAGCGAACAGAAGATGCTTGACGTCGTACAAATGATCCGTCTTTACTCGCACGAAATGCATCAAATCCCGCGCCTGCCGAGCGGGCCACTGCCGCTGCGTTCTGCATAGCGCCAAGCTGAGCCCCATAGCTACGTGCAAATCGTCGATTCCATAGTGCCTGAGTTCCAAGATTTAATCCGATACCTAGTCCGGCGCCAAGCACCACGTTTCCACCATTAAGCAGTAGCCAATTACCAGCGACTGTCCCAACCATTGACCCAAGGGTAAGAAATCCTCCAGCCGCCGCTGCCGCCGAACCTACGCCGACCGCCGCTGCAAGGAGAGCTCCAGCACCAAGCACCTTTACTACCGTGCCATGACGATCCCACAAAATCTTCAGCTTCTCCCGGTCATACAAAAGCTGCGCGGCAAGTTCGCCACGGTGAGTAAACAAGTAATCTGCGTACTTTTGAAGTGCTTTTTGATAGACCTCACGAGTCGCCTCGCCCTTGCTTTGTGCAAACGCTTTTCGTGCGAGTTTGAGCCCACGCTTTAAGTCACGCTCTATCAATGGGTCCTGTTCAGTAGTGTTTTGCTCGGGCATAGTGCTCGCGCAAATTAGCATAACAATCTTGCTGTGTCAAGGAGCGGTGAGATGCCTAGAGATGCACAAGGGTGTAAGACTGGCACAAAACTACCCCTTTCTAGGGGGGTATTGACAACCAGTAAATGCCGTGCTAATGTACAACCACTATGCAAACAGACTCAACCCGCGAGCGTCTTGCCTCGAGCGCGACCCGTATGTTGGCCATTTTTGGTTTTGTCGCCATTTTGGTGATTGGTATGTGGGGGTCTGTGCAAATTGCACGTAACGTCCCTGGGACGTTCTCATCTATTGCGTCTGCGATAGTTTCTTTTACCTCTATCTTTGTCCCTTCTACGGAGGTTATTAAAATGTCGAGCGAATCGCTCGTAGTTCAGTCTGGAGCACCAACCACACTTACCTACTCACATGAGAGCAAGAGCGTTGAGGGCTCATACACGTTTACCTACGGCTGTGTCGAGGGTGTGTCCATAGCACTTGTTGACGCGTCTGATCGTCCAGTCTCATGTGGCGAGCGCGTAGCGATTTCTTCAACTGGAGCATTCGTCGTTCGTCCAGTATCAGAGACCAATCGCTTTGCCGATGTCGAGGTCTTTGTCGCGTTTACCCCTGTTAATGCAGGTACCCCAACGGTTACTGGTTCGACGCTCGTCACCATAGAGAATCAGAACATAACAAAGAGCCCTACTGCGACCGGCCCAACACCAACCACTCCTTCGACCCCAACAACTCCGACCACCCCAAAACCACAAACACCAACGACACCTATTGTCATTCAGATCCCAGTTCAAAAGCCTTCTGACCCGAACGGTTATGTAGACCTTGTCGCACGCGTGATCGAGGTTGGTGTTGTTGACTCGTCAGGCGCATTTACCGCAAGCTCCTCACCAAGCAGGTTCTCTCGAGTTGCAGTGCGATTTGCGATCGAGAACGTGGGTACCAAGACCTCACGCGAGTTTACCTTTAGCTCTGTCTTGCCGACCTATCCGCCATACACCTACTTCTCAACGTCGCAGCCTGTGCTAAACCCTGGAGATCGTATCGAGTACACCATCGGGTTTGATGCGACAAAGGATGCGAGCTCTGTCGAGTTTGTCGTTAACGTCGACCCAACGGGTACCGTAAACGAGAAG
>CAYHUS010000019.1:0-2070 GCA_964359715.1 uncultured Candidatus Saccharibacteria bacterium | reverse complement strand
AACAAAGATAACAACATAATGCGATACACCATATATGTAACTCGCTAACAACTGACGGGTGCGAGCTCCATATCTCCAAGTGAACGTCCCGCCTTCTGGCGGGATTTTGTTTGGTGCATAAATACACTTGACGCGCGTATGGCGAGGAGTACCATTCGTCGTTATGTATGAATGAGACACTTCTTGAACGCCAACGCCGTCGCCAAAGAAAAGTGCAAGTAGCACTTATCGCATCGATGGCTGTTATGGTTGGTAAATGTACGGTAGACGCTGCGCACGAGAAAGGAAGAACAGACGCGATATACGAGCGATATGCAGAGCCCACGGCGGACGCAAAAGCCCGCTCACAAATGATTGCTGAGACTGTTGCAATCCTCAAAGGAAAAAGGAGGGAAAGTCCGAGACCTGATACCATTTCGGCAAGTATAGTAAAGTTTAAAAAACCGCAGGACTAGTATGAAGGAACATCGTGGAATTAAAACTGTCACAGAGTTATTGACGTGTAACCATGGAACTTTAAAAGGTGTGCGTGGCAAGTTATTCCCAATACTTGTAGCAGGAAATCTTGTCGGCGCAGCTGAGAACATCGCGCGAACAAACTACCGAGCTACTATAGACACCAAGCAAAAACAAGAATTATCTCTCAGATGTACGGTCACAGAGGAACAGCGACCACTCATACGAATCACCAAAGTCACCTGCTCCTAGATATCGAGGTTCGCGGTCTTTGCGTTCGACTGGATAAACGTTTTGCGGGCAGGCACGTCAGTACCCATCAAAATATCAAATACACGATCTGCCTCTGAGGCGTCGTCGATAGTCACTTGTTTTAAAACGCGGCGCAGAGGGTCCATGGTCGTCTCCCACAACTCTTCTGGATTCATCTCGCCAAGACCTTTGTAGCGTTGAATAGATGCTTTTTTTGTTTTTGCTTTCACCTCTTCTTCGCCTTCCAATTCGGCTTCCTCTGCCTCCTCCATATCAGCGGCAACAACACCCAACTCTTTGAGAATTTTGTTTTTTGCTGGTTCGTCATACGCGTAGCGAATCTCCTTTCCAACTTTTACTTTAAAAAGTGGCGGCTGCGCAATGTAAAGAAACCCACCGTCAATCACGCCGCGGAAATATCGGTAGAACAGCGTGAGAAGCAGTGTTCTAATGTGCGCCCCATCAACATCGGCATCGGTCGCAATAATTATTTTGTGATAGCGAAGTTTAGTGATATCAAACAAATCTCCAATCGCAGTGCCGAGCGCGACCACTAGATTCTTGATTTCCTGTGAAGCCAACATCTTATCCAACCTTGCACGCTCAACGTTCAAGATTTTTCCACGAAGTGGGAGTATGGCTTGTGTGCGACGATCCCTGCCTTGCTTTGATGATCCACCCGCCGAATCTCCCTCAACAATAAAGAGTTCTGACTCTGCTGGATCTCGAGACTGGCAATCTGCGAGCTTCCCAGGGAGCGTCATGCCGTCGAGCGCCCCTTTTCTCAACACTGAGTCCTTAGCCGCCTTTGCCGCCTTTCTCGCCTTGAGCGCGAGAAGCGCTTTGCCACAAATTGATCGTGCATCCTCAGGGTGTGCATCTAGAAAATCTGCAAACGCCTCGCTAAACACAGTGTTCACCGCACCCTGTGCCTCGACCGAACCAAGCTTTGCCTTGGTCTGCCCTTCAAATTGAATTTCACGCATCTTGACTGACACAATAGCGGTCAGCCCTTCAAGCACATCGTCTCCAGTAAAATTATCTTCAGATTCTTTTACAACGTTGTTTTTTCGAGCGTAGGTGTTGAGCGTTCTGGTGAGCGCAGTCTTGAAACCCGTAACATGTGTGCCGCCCTCGGCATTGTAGGTGTTGTTTGCAAATGCAGTGAGGCGAGCCGAGATGTCGTCAACGTACTGAAGCGCCACTTCAACACCGACAGTATCAACTTCTTTTTCAATATAAAACACAGTGTCATGGACTGGCTTTTGAAAGCGGTTGGTGTACGAGACAAGAGATTTTAATCCGCCCTCAAAGTAGAAGGTTTGTGATGGCACTGGGAGCGCGAGGTCGCGAACGTACAAG
>CAYHUS010000018.1:0-13243 GCA_964359715.1 uncultured Candidatus Saccharibacteria bacterium | reverse complement strand
ATTCTCGGGTCAGCAGTTATGCTTTTGGCTGAGTACCTTGCCCGCGAGCGTACAGTCTCACTCTCATGGCGGGAGGGGCTTGTTGTCGGCTTGTTTCAGTGTTTGGCGCTCGTCCCAGGGATGAGTCGTTCTGGAATGACTATAGCGGGAGGCATGTTTCTAGGGCTTACACGCACCGAGGCAGCGCGCTTTGGTTTTTTACTTGCAGTCCCAATACTACTTGGGTCAGGCCTGAAAAAAGCATTTGAGCTAGAATCAGCAGGAATTCTCACTGAGTTTGGGCCAGCACTCGTTACAGGCTTTGCTGCGTCATTTGTCTCTGGGCTTATAGCTATTTATCTACTCCTTGCCATTGTCAGAAAAACTCCGCTTACTGTTTTTGTAATGTACCGAGTGGCGCTTGCGGTCCTTATACTTATACTCCTCTAATTTAGAAGGGGAGGGTGTGCGTTATTGCATTCCGAATCTCGCGTTCCCAGCTCGATGTGTCTAATGGGACATCGCGTTTTGTGCCAAAGTCGTCATACCGTACTTTTCCATGTTGTTTTGCAAACTCGTAAATGTCCTTGGTGATCTTTACGTCATTGAGGCAATACTTCCTCACCTTTTCAATTTTTCCCTCTGCCCACCAGCGTACTGCGTCTAGTCCGCTGCCGCTCTTTCGTGTCCCTAACGTTGCTTTCGCCACTGAATCAAGTTTTATGCGTCTTCCGAGAACATTTCTAATTTCTGAGAGGAGATCTATTGAGTGAATGCGCGTGAGATCACCAGAGTAATATTTATTAAGTATCGGGATATCAAAGTGGTCAGAGTTGTAGCCAATAAGAATATCAGCGCGTTCTAATAGTGGCCACAAGTTTGGAAGTTCAGGGACCGTGTAGGAAAAATAGCTGTCACTTTCCGAATCATGGATACCAATGAGTGCAAGCTCGAGAGCAGATGGGTCGAACATTCCTCCCGCAGCACCGGTTGTCTCGATATCAAGCGTGATCTTTCGCATAAAGCGGTACGTCTATAATATGCATAGTTGTAGTCTCCTCTGTAGCAAGAACTTTTACCGTCAGCGTATGAGAAGTGTTCTCCTTGTCACCAAAGACGGCAAATAGGGGAACGCCAAGCTTGAGCGCTGCCTTTATATGGTCAGCCACTTTGGAGTGCCGCATACCGAGGGCGACGCGTACCCCATTCTCTCTTAGCGTGTCTGCAGCTCTTG
This sequence comes from uncultured Candidatus Saccharibacteria bacterium, assembly GCA_964359715.1. GTDB lineage: Bacteria > Patescibacteriota > Minisyncoccia > Phycocordibacterales > Phycocordibacteraceae > Phycocordibacter. The sequence continues at coordinate 12,030 of CAYHUS010000018.1, read as the reverse complement.
CCGCATGTTCGCTATTGCCGATAGGTGCGAGGTAGAGCTCCGTTCTAGGTTTAAGGTGGGGAAGGAGGTGGTGGCTCTCAAGAAAAAGGCGAAGCGTTATGTCTCCAAATCCAAATCCGACCGCAGGCAAATCCTCGCTCGCGTACTGGCCTATGAGGTTGTCATACCGACCGCCCCCCATCATAGAGCGGTTGTTTTCAGGGTCGGTATCAAATATCTCAAAAACGGTCCCCGTGTAGTACGTAAAACCACGCACAATATTGGGTCCGTACACGGCATTCTCGACCCCTCGGTGTTTTAGGTTTTGGATGAAGGTAATGATCTCCGCGTCAGGTTTCATAGCCTCATCAAATGCGACGTTCGAAAGTTCTGACCACGCGGCGTCAAACTCCTCTCGAGGCATCTTCTCCTTGCGGTCAATAAGCTGCACCGCCTCCATGTACACAGAGGGATCATTGAGAGCAGAGTTAAGGGAACGCTGGAGCAGCTGTCGATTGTTAACTCGTATTTGAAACATCGAGTCGTCCGCGCCAAGCTCGCGCAACAATCGGTATGCAACTACTACAATCTCCTCGTCAGCAGCGCTCTCTGTGGCGCCGAAAAGGTCAACGTTGAGTTGCCAGTGCTCGCGTAGCCGTCCCCGCTGGGTCCGTTCGTAGCGAAAAAGGTTTGGAATAGAGTACAGCCGTAGCGGCATGCCAAGGTCGCGTCGACGTGCGCCAACCATACGCGCGACGGTCGGCGTCATCTCGGGACGTAGCGTCACCGAGCGGCCACCACGATCTTCGAATGTGTAGGTTTGCTCACGAACAATCTCGTCGCTAGATTTTGCGGTATAGAGCTCGGTTGGTTCGAGCACCGAAGCCGCGTACTCTTCATAGCCAAATGATTCAACCACACGGCGCATAGTTGAGAACATGTACTTTTGGACGCGCTCGTCCTCAGGATAGAAGTCACGGACTCCCTTGTAGGTGTCGATCATATTATTTCTTTTCGTGCGGATGCGCTTTTAAGAGTGCTGCCTGTGTCTCACGTATCATACGCTCAATTTTTGTTGGATTTCCCACATCGTCAAAGAAAAACTCATTTTTTGACCCTGCTGTCTGTACTTCAATGTATCCAAAGTTGAGCACATTGCCTATGACCCCAGTGAGTTCGGTGCTCACGTCTTGAATGTGCCCAAGGTCAAGAATTGATGCAGTGTTTCGTTTGAAAAGTCCTTGTTGATCAATATCAATAATGCGCCAGTTTGTAATGATCCACACGTCATAATAATAGTCGGTCCACTTGGCAAAAAGTATTTGCCAACAGATGAGCGCCCACAGAGACCCCAACAGTCCCGAGATGGCACCAACCTCTGCCGTAGCGAGCCCAGCTTCTGTAAAGTAAAACCCTGCAATAGGGACAAGAATAAATGGAGCAAGAAATATCAAAAATACTCCAACCACGCTTCTAAAGAGCACCCACCAGTGGTGTCGCACAATAGTGACGAGATACTCGTCCTCCCGCATGTCGCTGAATGAAAATTTGCTCAAGTCCATACTATGAGCTCAGTGCCGTGAGCGCGGCAAGGGAAATGAGTAAAAGAAATCCTGTGCCTACTAGGTAGATGGGAAGCGCGAGCCAGACCATGGGATACATGAACCCATATCTGAGCCAGTGATAGAGGAGTGCAAAAGCGTATGCGGCGGTGATCAAGAATGCGACGATGAAAATCAACCAGAAAAAACCCATGGCTACAGTATAACAGAGCCTCAAAGGCTATGTTATTTCTAATCAAACATTGACTTCAAGAAGCGTCTTACAGGCCCAGGTGGCGGGGCAACAAGAAGATCTTGTGACCTTACCCAGTACTCGCTCCCGCTGATTTTCACTTTTGTAAAATCTGGGCTAGATCTCACAACTTTCGCACGAGGTGGGAAGGCATAGTTAGCCCGAAATGACTCGTCGCAGACCTCAACCTCGAGGTTTATTGGTAGTACAGACTGAAGTACAGTACGTGCATGCACCCAGTGTTCTCCGCTTTGATCCTCCCAAGCTTTAACTTTAATGTAGTCAGGTTTATTTGTATCAACTCTTGACACAACCCCAAAAAATCCCTTATTTGGACCATTAGGAGGGACCCAGACAAACATGCGTTCCTTGAGTTTTGGTTGTTCAGCGCTCATGTCAGAATTATAGTCGAGAGACCCCGTGTGTCAATTAGTAGAAATTATTGAATAGCGTTCAGTGTCGTACTGATCCTTGTGCGTGGTAGCAACGTACCCCAATGATCGAGCGAGGCTCTGTATGCGCTCTGTGTGTTCGGGTTCGTGCTCGATCCACGCACTTCCACCCTTTTTGAGATGGAGGGGCAGCCCACGCAGCGCTTTCTCAATAAGTGCAAAGCCATCATCGTCTGCAAATAATGACTCAGCTGGTTCGTGTTCGAGAACTGAGTCTTGGACTCTTTCTATTCGTCCGGTTGATAGGTATGGAGGGTTGGCAAGAATAAAGTCGTACGTGCCAGTGACAGACTCCCACACGTCAGTTTGAATAACGCGTGCACGCTCGGATACCCCATTCACTTCACAATTTTTCTTTATCGTAGCGAGGTGTCGTGCCTCAAGCTCGCCAAAGTCAACCCGAGCCTCGGGGAGGTGTGTAAGTACGGCAACGCCAACGCACCCAGACCCTGCAAAGAGATCAACGATTTTAATTACACTCGACGTGGCCCGCTTCGGGTACGCTGATTTTTCTGCTGAAAAATCACCCAGTCCTCGGCTACCCGCCTGTGGAGCCCCTCTGCGGGCCACGCACTCGCGCACAAAATGCTCGACCCACCACTCGGTTTCGGTGCGGGGAATGAGCGGTTTAGAATCAAGCCAAATAGTGGCACCTAAAAATGGCACCCACCCAATCTGGTATGCATCAGGCCGTTCAGGCTCGATGGATGGTTCACTGGACTTCAAGGTCGAGGGTTGGAATATCGTTCTCTATTGTCTCCCAACCATCGGGCACGTCGCACGGAGTAGGGAACTCTTTGATCTCACCTGTAGATGGGTTGCGCGCTGGGGTAATGACCTGTGCACAGATCACCATCTGCTCTTCCTCTGCAGAGGGTGTTTCTGTTGAGGGAGTTTCAGGTTTGTCTTTGTATAAAAAATACCACCCCAACACGGCAATAACCGCTACGAGGGCTAAGATAATAAGGTTTTTAGCCATATGCTACTATACTAGCACATGGAGAAGATCGACTATTGGAACATCGCATTCACCATTTTCTTTGTTTTTCTCATTATTGTCGGCTATGCCTTGGTGTGGAGATACGGGCCGCCGTACTCGATACCATGGTGGGACGCGCTCATCTTGGCGCTTGCAGCATTTAGGCTCACACGACTTGTTGTGTATGACAACATTACACAGTGGTTTCGCGATCTTGTAGAAGATGCTCCCCCGAAGACTTTTTTAGGAACGGTAAAGACCTTGGTTAACTGTTCGTGGTGTACGGGGTTATGGTTTGCACTGGTCGTTTCAGTTATGTACTTTGCGTGGCCTGAGACGTGGTTTGCGCTTTTTGTTCTCGCGCTTGGTGCGGTCGCATCGTTTATGCAGATAACGTCAAATTTGATTGGGTGGCATGCAGAGTACAAGAAATTAGAGACCATTGAGAAGAGAGGAGATTTCAATGGATAGGCCGCTCCACATCCCCGTTATTTTAGGGACTCCGAGAGAAGGTCGAGTGTCAGAGTTGGTTGCAAAGTTTTTACACACAACGCTCTCAGGGCGCAGAGAGACCACAACAGAGCTTATAGATGTCCGCACCTTTCACTTTCCGCACGATGGATATGGAGAGTCGCTCAAAGATTCATTTCCTGAATACAAGGAGATAGTTAAAAAATCAGATGGCTTTGTGATTGTGACGCCAGAGTATAACCATGGGTACCCAGGGACGCTCAAAACATTGCTCGACGTCCTCTACCCAGAGTACAAACACAAAGCAGTAGCAATCGTAGGTGTATCAAATGGCCCGTGGGGCGGAGTCCGTGTGGTAGAAAATCTCACCCCAGTTCTTAAAGAGCTTGGCCTTATTGTGTCTCAGCTTGCACTGAATATATATAAAGCCCACGAGGCGTTTGGAGACGATGGCACCCCCAAGGACGCTGCATACCATACAAGGGCCACAAAGTTTTTAGACGAGCTTGAGTGGTTGGCAAGAACCCTCAGGTGGGGGCGAAACAATGTTCATACTGGGTTGTGATACACTGCTCACATAACTTAAAATCATGGAAAACTCTCAAGACACCACAGCGCTCTCAAATCTTGCAACTCCCATCGCTATTGTTATTGCGGGCGGGTTAGTAGCCCTCGGCCTTTTTTACGGAAGCTCAGGCACGGGACCTGCCGCTGTGACGCCGACTGAAAACGAGCCTCCCACCGTTGTTGCTGTAACCGAGGCGGACCATATTCGTGGTAGCGTGAGTGCGCCTGTCACCATCATTGAGTACACAGACCTCGAGTGTCCGTTTTGTAAGCAGTTTCATGGCACCATGCAGACCATTAAGAGTACCTATGGCGATCAGGTCGCGTGGGTGATTCGTAACTTTCCACTCGAACAGCTTCACCCTAATGCGCCTCGACTTGCTGAAGCAGCAGAGTGTGTCGCAGAGTTGGGAGGCAACAATGCATACTGGGCGTTTCTTGATGAGCTTTTCCGCCGTGCACCGCTCAATACCCCGTTTGACATGACCAAACTTACTGAAGCGGTTGGCTCTGTCGGTGTTAACACCACAAACTTCAACTCTTGCCTTGAAAGCGGCCGCCACAAAGCCAAGATTCAGCAAGAAATTCAAGACGCTATCGCTTCAGGAGGGACGGGGACTCCGCACAATATCATAGTAGTAAGGGGAGAAGACCCGATTTTGATCCCTGGCTCTCAGCCCCTTGATGTCGTTAAGGCGGCTATAGACAAGGCACTGAAATAGGTACAAGTAGCAAAAAACCCGTCTCGTAATGGCGAGTTTTCTTTGTGGGATAGGAACCTTGACAAAACTTGTTTCATAGTGTATAATAGCTAAACTATGAATGTAGAAACTAGGGTGTCACAAACATCAATTGTTCGCAAGAACGCTCGCGCCGAATTGAGTTTTTTAGATGAGATTCTCCCAGTAAGGGCTTTAATTGTTGATGAACAACTCCCTAGAGTAGAGGCTCGTTTTGTAAGTACCTATGCGGGTTCGCAACCAGATGTTCAAGATGCTCGACGTCAAGCAATTGAAAACGAAGCACTTAGCAAGTCACCTGAGTATCAAGCAAAAGTGAAGTTACTTCGTGAGAAAGTTCGCAAAGAGTATGAGGCACGTCTGCGAGCTGAAGGGTGGAAGAAATTCTTTAACACCCTCATGTCGCCGCTTAAATTCGCTGGTCGAATGCTTGAAATGCTCGCTAAAGGAGTATACCCATTACTTGCTGGGGTCGGACTGATAGCATGGACGGGAGCTATTGCAGTTCTTGCAGGTCTTGCATATTTTGCACCGGCTGCAATACTTGGTGGTCTTTTGATGCTCACTGTCCCAGTTGGTGTTGCCATGCAGCTTACACTTCCTCTAGCAATTGTTGCGGCTGTCTCCACAATATTCCTCATGGGTCAAGTCTTCAAATTTGCTACTAACGTATACGATCGAATACTGCTTCGCGACTAAAGTTCGCTGCAATGCAAAAAACCCGCCTCGGAATGGCGGGTTTTTTGTTTACGAGATGCTTTCTGGGTTCACCAGCTGCGATTGCCGCCGCCGAAGCCGCCTCCACGTCCTCCGCCACCGCCACCACCATTCTCAGGTGGGCGAGCGACTGATACGCGAACCATGCGACCGTCAACTTGCTGGCCATCGAGGGCCTTCAAGACTGCATCAGCCTCTTCGTCGGTCGACATTTCAACAAAACCAAATCCGCGTGAGCGGCCGGTCTCGCGATCCATGATGACCTTAGCTGATACAACGGTACCGTACTGCTGTACGGCGCCCTTCAAGGTGTCATCGGTAGTGTTGTACGACAACCCACCGAAATACAATTTCTTTGCCACGTTACATTATCTACTTTCTTGTAAGCGAGCTCGTATGCGTCTCACTTTCACCGGTGCGCCTTCCGTTGACGCCTTGGGGGAGAGATAAAGCCATCTCGTTCTCGTGTGTGAACGCTACCATGAATGGGTACTATCTGCAAGGCGTCACTATCCACCAAGAGACAAAGTATAGAGTCTGTGCTATACCAATTTCATGCAGGTTCCTGAACGCCTCAATAGAAAAATGGCTTCTCGCTCGTGGCGATCCTTGGGGACGCTCGTGTTTCTTATCGCGGCGCTCGTCTTTATGGGGTACTCACGCGACATTATGAATGGCCAACCAGAGTTAGCGCTCGCTATCGCGTCCGTTGTCGAGACTGTCCTCCCATAAAGTAAAAAGCGAGAAAAACAGTCACACATTTATATAGAATGTCAAACCTAGACATTGTTAATATGTCGTGTTAGGGTTCGGCTGCCTTTACAACCCTAATAAATTATTGTCATTTATGGCAACGCCAACTTCTAGGTCAAAAATAGTGAGCAGTATAACGGTTTTTGCCCTCCTAGTGGGTATTATGGGTCCCACAGCTTTTCCACAGACAGCATACGCTGCGACCATCTTCTCAGATGGGTTTGAATCTAATGATTTTTCAGCATGGACCTCGGCTGATGGCGATTGGGATGTTATTAGCGACGATCACACTGGTTCGTATGGTGCTGAAGTCAAAGATACCGGCGGTTCAAGCGACGAGCTTCGCAAAGACGTCTCGACCGCAGGCTACACCGCAGTCACGCTTTCATACTGGTACAAAATACCGGCCGGACTATCATCAGATGATGAGCTTTACGTCCAGTGGTACGACGGTTCAACGTGGCAGACCATCGTAAACTACGACGGCACCGCGACAGTTGCCAACTGGGTACAGGCAACGCACGTACTCCCATCGGGCGCAAACGATAATGCAAACTTTAGGATTCAGTTTTCCGGCGATAGTCTCTCATCGAGCGACAAGTTCCGCCTTGATGACGTAGAGCTCTCAGGTACCGCGCTTCCTCCACCAAACATTCCTCCGATCGCGCTCCCAGGGGTAGCCTCTACAGACGAGGACACCGCAGTCGTTATCCCACTTTCAGCTACTGATCTTAACGGCGACCCATTGACCTACAGCATCGTCACTGCCCCTACAAGCGGTACGCTCTCAGGTTCTGGAGCCAGCCGCACATATACACCAGACGCAGACTACTCTGGCCCTGATTCACTTACCTTCAAGGCGAACGACGGTCTTGTAGACAGCAACAACGCGACTATCTTGATTACGGTAAATCCAGTCAACGATGCGCCCGTTGCTAACGATGACGCATACTCTACTCCTGAGGATACCGAGCTTATCGTTCCAGCTCCCGGTGTGTTGGCAAACGATGGTGACGTAGACTCGGGCTCAGTCACACCTTCAGTAGTAACCCCAGCGTCAAACGGTACGGTGACCTTAAATCCCGACGGCAGTTTTAGCTACATGCCAAACACAGGGTTCTCCGGTGTTGATACGTTCACGTACACACTCGACGATGGTTTCTTAACTTGTGTTACGGCCGCAACTGTCACGATTAGCGTCAGCAGCGTAAATGTGACTCCTGTAGCCAACGATGATTCGTACTCAACCCCAGAGGACACTGCGCTTGTCGAGGGGCCGCTCGGAGTCCTCACCAACGACACCGATGGTGACTCTGATCCGCTTACGGCAGTACTTGACTCAACCACAACGAACGGCGTACTTGTATTAAACGCTGACGGTAGCTTTTCCTACACACCAAACGCTGACTTTAACGGAGTAGATTCGTTCACATACAAAGCAAACGACGGAACCGTCTTAAGTTCAGTTGCGACGGTGACTATCACTGTAGGTGCCGTGAATGACGCTCCAGTTGCAGTAGATGATGCATACGCGACTACCGAGGACGTGGCACTCGTAGTTCCAGTCACAGGCGTGTTAGGTAACGACACCGATGGTGAGAGCGACCCGCTCTCAGCGACAGTTGTGCTTGGTCCTACAAGCGGAGTTCTTACACTCAACGCTGACGGTAGCTTTACCTACACACCAAACGCTGACTTTAATGGTTCTGACTCTTTCACCTACACTGCGGGTGACGGTGTTGATACTTCTGGCGTCGCAACAGTCACGCTCACTATAACTTCAGTCCCTGACGCATGTGAGGATGGCATAGATAACGATGGCGATTCGCTCGTTGACTACCCAGCTGACCTCGGATGTGCCAGCCCAACTGACAATGACGAGACAGATACGCCAGTGCCGCCAGCAACGCAGTGTGCAGATGGTATCGACAATGACGGCGATACGCTTGTTGACTATCCAGCTGATCTCGGGTGCGTAGATGCCCTCGACAACGACGAGACAGATCCAGCACCGGCTCCAGCGACTCCAACCACTCCTTCGACCCCAGTTCTTGGAGGTGGCATTATCGGACTTACAGGTTCAGTGGGTGGCGGCTCGGTGCTCGGTGTAGCTCTAGCAGCTCCATCAGGACAAGTCCTTGGTACATCATGTGGTTTGTACTTGGACAAGTATATCCGCGCAGGAAGAAACAATGATATCGAGCAAGTGAAGAAGCTCCAAGAGTTCTTGAACAAGCACGAGGGAACTGCGCTTCCAGTCACTGGGTTTTATGGCCCTATGACAGTCTCTGCAATCCAATCGTTCCAAGAGCGCTACGCTAACGAGGTGCTAGCTCCATGGGGGATCACAGCGCCAACCGGTATTGTGTACCGAACCACGCTCTTCAAGATAAACATGATCGAGTGTCCCGAGCTTTCGCTCACGCTCCCTCCGCTTATCGAGTGGTCGCGTGCCGAGGATCCTGCCATCCCTCGCTAACGAATAAAGATATCCACAAAGCCCCTTTTTAGGGGCTTTGCTTTTTGTACCTATTTATGGTATAATCACTCAATGCGTATGCCGAAGCATGAAGAAAAATCTGGTGTCAGAAATTCAAGGCACACCCTAGCGTCTGTCATTGTTATTGTCGCTGCGCTCGTCATCATTTCGCAAGCAGAGCGGCTGGTATCGCGCGTACCAAACATGGCTGCAGTTATCTCGTCGGTCGTTGTCGAGCTAACAAATACTGATCGGTCTACCGAAGGGCTTGCGACGCTCTCAGTGAGCGAACAATTAACGAGAGTCGCAGAGGCAAAGGCTAATGACATGGCGTCAAAGTCATACTTTGCACACACGTCACCCGAAGGACTCACCCCATGGCACTGGTTTAAAGAAGAGGGATATGTCTTTGCCTACGCTGGAGAAAACCTTGCGGTCGACTTTAGCGAGTCGGCAGATGTCGTGAGGGCGTGGATGAACTCACCAACGCATCGCGCCAACATTGTAGGAACTCAATTTACAGAGATCGGAGTCGCCGTCGCCGAGGGCACATATCAAGGGCGTCCTGCGACCTTTGTGGTGCAGGTTTTTGGCACGCCGCGTCCTACACAGGTAGCTGTAGCTCCCGCACCTGTGACCAGTGTTCCTCAAGCGGTAGAGACCCCCGCACTTGCAACCACCGTTACAGCTCAGCCTGAGGCAGAAGTAATACTCGGTCAATCAGCAGGCGCTTTATTGAACACTTCAACAGATGTCCCGTGGTGGTACTGGGTGGTCAGCTTGTTTATCTAGTCGGGGGTAATCCTAGTGCAGATATCTCTTCTTTTGTCAGCGCACGATCTTTTGATGGCGTAAGGGTATCAAGTGATACTGGCCCTACGCGCACGCGTTTGAGGGACTCAACAGTGTACCCAAGGTCACTCAGCATAACTCTAATTTGATGTTTTTTGCCCTCAACAAGCGTGACGTTGAGCGTGTGAGTGTCAACAACCTCTGCATACGCTGGGAGGAGAGTCCCGAGCGCCTCAGTGTCCATCCCTTTTTGAAAAACTTGTACCACTGTGTCACGTAGCTCTTCACGCACGCGCACTACGTACTCCTTTTCAGTCTCACTCTCGGCGCCTAAGAGCAGGGTAGTCAGTCGGCCATCGTTGGTGAGTATCAATAGCCCCTCTGATTCTTTATCCAAGCGACCTATCGGGTATAGTCCTCGAGGCTCCCACAACGAGACAACATCTTCTTCGGTCTCTGATTGCGTGGCGAGCCCTCGTGGCTTGTAGTACGCGCGATACTCGTATCGCTTTTCTGATTTTCTCTTTACTTCAACTATGTCCGCATCATTCACAAGCGAGCCAAGCTCTGCGACAACGCCATTGATAAAAATCTCACCACTCTCTACAAGCTCGTCTGCTTCGCGCCTTGACGCTATGCCTTGGTCTCTGAGGTACTTATTTATCCTCTTAGTAGGCATTACTGTTTTAATCCCAAACCAGTGCGTAGGAGGTACCACGCAATGCCCGTAAAGATTGCCACCAAGGCAAGGAGGACCCCAGTTGCCGTCCAGAGCGAGACATCAGCAAACCCTAGAAAGCCGTATCGAAACCCATTAATGATGTAAAACACAGGGTTTAAAAATGTAAGTGTTTGAAAGAATTCTGGAAGCGACTCTACTGAGTAAAATACTCCACCAAGATAGACAAGTGGGGTGAGTACAAAAGTCGGGACGATAGTGATCCCATCAAAGTTTGTTGCATAGATACCGTTTACTAAGCCGGCAAGCGAGAATAAGACCGATGAGAGTATAAGAAACAAAAGAATTATTAACGGGTGTGCGAGCGTGGGGAGTGCAAAGATCATTGAAACTATCAACACCAAGGCGCCGACAACAATAGCGCGAAGAACACCGCTTGATACTAGACCCGCGATTATGACCCACGGCGGTGTCGGCGAGACCAGTATCTCCTCGATATTTCGTGAGAAAAACTTGGCTGCAAAAAATGTGGTAGCAACGTCAGTGTATGCGTTGGTGACAACGGCGAGCATGACAAGACCAGGGACCACAAACTGCATATAGCTAAAGCCATTGATGCCGCCAATCTGCGATCCTAAGATGGTGCCAAAGACAGTAAAGTACAGGATTGAAGTAACGAGTGACGGCAGTATGGTCTGCGGCCAGATCCGTAGTACGCGCACCACGCCCTTGCGAAAGATGGTGTAGAAAGAGATAAAAAGTTTATCAATCGGCATACTATTCTTTGGTGAGTTGAAGAAATACTTGCTCAAGTTTCCCAGTAGAAAATGTATCTTGCACCTCGCCGTTGTGAAGCGCCAGAATTTCAGACATGGTCCCGCTTGCCACAATCGAACCTTTATTAATGATGGCAACGTGCTTGCACAGTTGCTCTGCCTCTTCTAGGTAATGAGTGGTGAGCAAAATGGTTAATCCGCTTTTGGTAAGTCCGGTGAGGTACTCCCACATAGAGCGGCGTAGCTCTACGTCAACCCCCGCTGTCGGCTCGTCAAGAATAAGGAACTTCGGCTCGTGAATAAGTGCGCGTGCGATCATAAGTCTGCGCTTCATCCCACCTGAAAGCGCCATGGCCTTGCCGTTACGCTTCTCGTAAATACCGAGGTCTTTGAGTAATTGCTCAGCTCTGGGGAGTGCGACACGGCGTGGGACGCCATAGTATCCAGCTTGGTTGACCACGATATCTATTGGCTTTTCAAACGGATTAAAGTTTACTTCTTGACCGACAAGCCCAATCATTGACTTTGCTTCACTGGGCTTAGTGTCTATATCGTGTCCAAAGATGGTAGCGGTCCCAGACGACTTGTTCACAAGGCCTGTCACGATGCCGATCAACGTCGTCTTTCCTGCACCGTTGGGACCCAAAAGTGCATAAAAGTCTCCTTGTGGGACCGTGAGCGACACATCCTTTAAAGCCTCAGTGCCTGAGGCATATTTTTTTGACACATGGCTTACTACCAAGGCGTTGGGGTTCAGTTCTTCCTGCATAGAGCGATGTGTTATTCTAGCACGCCACTGATTTTTTGTGTCAGGCTATCTTCTTCCACATAATAAGTTCATCAACTTCAAAT
>CAYHUS010000017.1:10586-13445 GCA_964359715.1 uncultured Candidatus Saccharibacteria bacterium | reverse complement strand
TCCCCGTGTATAAGTTTCTCTGTATTAACGATGGGCATATTAGCTCTTTTTTTTCATCTCAACGACAATGGCTAGTCGGACCGAATTTTTTTCTGGAATTGGTGATCGGTGCCTAACTGCCCCCGTATGGGCAACAAGCGCCTCGTTCGGAAGGAAGATCTCGTCTTCGTCGAACTCATTTTTTTTACAATACACAGTCGACGGACCGCACGCGGTCGCGACAACGGTCAGGTACTGGTCAGAACCCGTGTGATCTGCGTGAAAATTAAACACTCCACGGTTATGCCCTCCTCTCACCGTGTGGTAGGCGTGCACATCAGTCACTGTGTACCCGCGAAACTGTCGCACAATATCAACTACAACTCGCTCGACACTATTTAAAAAATTGATACGTTCTTGGTACCACCTCTTTTGTGACACACTAGCAGCCTCCACACGCTTTTGCTGAATATATGCAGCAAAGCTACGCTCTTCATAGTCAACGTGGTCGTACCCAATGCGTTGATCGTGCGCGCCATGGACTACCGCATCTAGAGGGCGGGCGGGAGAAAACTTGGTATAAATAGCACCCTGCACTCTACTATCTATAAGTTGCTTTGCGCACTTTGCAAAATCTGTGGGAGCTACATAGACCACCTCGCCTCCACGAGAGCTTTCTCCAAACCTAAGCCTTTCAGGCCGTGCCACAGAACGGCACAATACCTACAAAATTAGTCTTCGTCAAGATAGACCCGCTTTGGGTTTGGCTTCCCTTTTCGCTTTTTTGGCTCTGGGAGCTTTTTCTCAAGTATGTACATCTCATCGCGCAGTATGGCTGCAGTCTCAAAGTCCAACTGCTCAACCGCCTTCTCCATCTGCTCGTGCTTCTCGCTTATTACTTGTTTGAGGGTCTTGTTACCCAACGAGGCCATATCCATGGCGATGAGCATCCCAACCGCCTTGTCTCGCTCAGAGCGGAGCGTGTCAGTGATGTCATGAATATTTTTCTTGATAGTCTTGGGCGTGATGCCATGTGTTGTGTTGTAGGCGATCTGCAGCTCTCTACGACGATTGGTCTCTCTGATTGCCCGCTCTAAAGAGCCCGTCATGCGATCAGCGTAGAGAATCACGCGACCCTTCACATTGCGCGCAGCGCGCCCCATGGTCTGAATAAGCGCGGTCTCTGATCTCAAAAATCCCTCTTTGTCAGCATCCAAAATCCCCACAAGCTCTACCTCGGGGAGGTCGAGCCCCTCGCGCAAGAGGTTGACGCCCACGAGGCAGTCAAACTCTCCCTTTCTAAATCGAGTCAAAATAGTGATGCGATCAATGGTCTTAATATCGGAGTGAATATACTCGGCTTTTACCTTCTTCCCCTTTAAAAATTCTGACAAGTCTTCTGCCATTTTCTTAGTGAGCGTGGTGACCAAGACACGCCCTCCCCCCTTCACCACCTCCTCAGTCTCTCTTATAAAGTCAGCTACCTGCCCAACAAAAGGCTCGAGCGTGGCGGTGGGAGCGGGCTCACTTGAAAAAGCGACGGGGGCATTTCCCGACACGTTCCCTCCTCGCCCTGAAGTAGAGGGAAGTGCTCCCGTCGCAGACGCTCCTGTAACTGGTCTCACAATAATCTCTGGGTCAATCAGACCAGTCGGACGTATAACTTGTTCAATTGGCGTACCCGACCGCTCTAACTCATATGACCCCGGAGTCGCCGATGTATACAATACTTGTCCCACTCGCTCCTCAAATTCATTAAATGTAAGTGGACGATTATCTGCGGCAGACGGGAGGCGAAACCCGTGCTCAATCAGTGTCTTCTTTCTACTTTGATCTCCCGCGTACATTCCCCCCAGCTGTGGTACGGTCACATGTGACTCATCAATCACAGTCAAAAACCCTTTTGGAAAATATGACAACAAGGTGTATGGCGGCTCTCCCACTTTTCTTTTATCAAAGTGACGCGAATAGTTCTCAATACCGTTGCAGTACCCAATCTCGCGAATAAGTGCCAAGTCATAGCGCGTGCGGCGCTTAATCCTCTCAGCCTCAAGGATTTTTCCCTCACGCTCAAACTTCTGTAACTGCTCATTGAGCTCTGCCTCAATATCCTTGAGCGCTCGCTCGCGCTCGCCCTCTGGGGTCACATAGTGCTTTGCAGGGAAAAGAAAAAATTCCTTAGGAGTCTCGATCACAGCGCGCGACACAGCGTCTATGCGCTGAATACCGCTAATCACAGTATCAGTAGGAGTAATACGATAAATGACTGTTTCGTTGACTGGCATAACATCTACCGTTGGCCCCACCGCTCGAAAGGTCCCAGGGGTAAGGTCGGCATTGGTCCGCTCAAATTGAAGACCAATTAAAAAACGAATAAACTCCGCCCGCTCAAACGTGTCTCCAACTGATACACGGCGGTGCACCTTCTCGTACTCTTCAGGAGAACCCAAACCATAAATGGCAGATACCGTCGCTACAATAATAACGTCGTCCCGCGTCAAAAGCGCCTGCGTTGAAGCGTGGCGAAGGCGGTCAATCTCGTCGTTAATCATTGCCTCCTTCTCAATGTACGTGTCGGTGACCGGCATGTACGCCTCGGGCTGATAGTAGTCGTAATAGGAGACAAAATAGTGCACTGCATTGTCTGGAAAAAACTCTCGATACTCTTGGGTAAGCTGTGCGGCAAGCGTCTTATTGTGGGCGATAACCAAGGTCGGCTGCTGGACCCGCTCTATAACATTTGCAACGGTAAACGTCTTGCCCGAGCCCGTGACGCCCAAGAGGGTTTGATGCTTTTCACCGTGCTGAAGCCCAGCATACAAGGCCTCAATAGCCTTGGGCTGGTCGCCCGCTGGTGTATGCTCGCTCTTTAAAATAAAT
>CAYHUS010000017.1:0-10576 GCA_964359715.1 uncultured Candidatus Saccharibacteria bacterium | reverse complement strand
TGCCCATCCGTCTACTATAGCAAAAGCTACTCTAACTCCCTGCCGGTGAGGGCTTTGTACTCTGCTTTAAGTTCCTGAAGCCGAGCTTCTTGTTCGCGAGATTTACCGTTGAGACGTGCTAGTTCTCTGCCAAGGTCTGCAATCTTCTTCTCTGCCTTCGCCTCTAAGACTAAAAGATGCGCATGTCTAATCTGTCGTAGTCGGTTTGGTATTTCCTTAAAGATGCCGAAGAAACCTTGAATGCTCTTCTGTCTTAGTGCCTTGGCCTCCTCAAGCCTACGCTTCAGCATTTCGTCTCGCTTAGACTCAAAGCCAATCAAGTCTGCCATGGGGGCAGTGTACCCTATCGGCTAGTGCACCACCATCACCTTGCTTAGTTCCGGATGCTTATTGATGAGCTCCTTCATAAACTCATAGAAGTGTGGGCAGTTCTGTCGTACCTCTTCAGGATGCGTCATCATTTTCCCAATAAACTCTGCGAGAAGTTCATAATCTTTACTGCTCCTCGTCATAAACACAAGCTGGCGCATCTCCTCGGTCCAACCCTTGTACCCTGCCGCTCTTCCTTGTAGGTCCATCTGAGTAAGTTTTTTTTGAAACTCAAATATTTCACTCAAAATTTTCTCACGCTCTGCCGCAGGAAGATCATTAAACGCTGTGTCTATATTAAGTATAGAGTGAAGGAGGTGTCCCATTTCATGCGCACGAACAGAGACCTGTGCCCATGGAAGAAGTTCTTTAAAGCTTGGATCCTCGCGGGTAATGGGGCGAAGTTCACCATTTTCATTCTCCTCAATTGAAAATGTTGCGCGCGTTTTTACCTCTAGTCCCGTAGCTGGGTCGGTCCATGGCTCTCCACCTGTATTTGCGTCAATGTTGACTCTTGAAAAGAGAACGACGTACAGCGCGTGCACCTCAGCATCGGTTGCTGGTCTGTCTCCGATAAAAAACTTACCCTCACCTAGACGCTTCATATCTGCTAGCACCTCTCGCCAGTATGATGCGGGGAGATCTCTATCACTTGGTAGCGCACTCAGTTTGTACAAATCCTTCATCTCCTCCTCAGAGGCTGCGTTGGTGTACGAGAGTATGTCGCGAACAGTCGGACTAGACGCGTACCAAATGGTCATCTGATCAGAGCGACTTAGCTTGGTGACGTCGCGTGGCGAAAGCTCTAGCACACCACCATCACTCATCTCGCGTAGCGTCCGAGCGCCTCCTATTGCCAACTCGACGGTGCCGCGTGCCTTATCAAAGTAGAAAATGTTAAAGGTCCCATCATCATTTCGAACAGCAAAAAATCCTCCGCGATTTATAATAGCAAAATAAATATTCCCTTCAGTAAGTGGGGCACCTTCAAATGTCCCGTCAGGTTTATGAATGGTACCCGCGTGTGCACTTGTCACGTCCTGAATAAAGGCACCCGCAGTACCACCCGCAAGTCCACCAGCAAGTATGCGCAGTCCAAGCCGGCGCATGGTGCGCTTCAACTCTGCCTTACGCTTTACGGCAAGCGCACGGGCAATACGAGCCATTGACTCGTTTCTATTGTCCTCGGTGTACGCTTCGTACGCCTCATTGAGTGATGCATCAGCTTCTTCTACCTTGGTATCTTTCCACTGCTTCATCCTTTGTCCCAGCGCCCAGCTTGTTACAAATGCTGCCACGCCGGCTACTGCCGCGCCTGTACCCACGGCAGTACCAACCACAAGCGCGCGGATACCCGCTGCCAAAAATGGAGCTATACCAGTGGCGATTACATACTGTAGTCTCGCTATAAGGTTTGGATGTCTGCTTGCCCAGTCGCTCAGTTTAATACCAGTACGAGTAGTAAAAAGCTTGAAACTAGAAAACTTTCTATCGTTCTTGATCATCTCTGGTAGTACCAGAGCACGCCTTTTTCGCAAATTTATTTTCTCCTCTTTTGATACAGCTTTATCTTTAATTGTCACCGCTATGTACGCTAATAGATCTTCACATCGTGCCTTGTATGTGGCACGCTTCTCGTCAAACGTTGTCCGATCTGCACGACGAAGCTCTTCAAGTGCCGCAGTCATTCGCATCTGGAGAAGTCCAGAGTATCGGTTGGTGTCTCGATCAATGCGCGCTGGGAGCACCTCCATAGATGCTATTATTCTAACACATTATACGTAAAAATCAAGCTTTGTACTTCCCAAAAAACTCAGCTTTAAAGCCGTTAAATCGACCTTGTAGTATCGACTCTCTGATGTCCCGCGTCAGGGACACAATAAAGTGTAAATTATGGAGCGACGCTAGTATTGGCCCCAACATCTCACCCGCTCTAAACAGATGATTAAGGTAGGCGTAGGTGTACCCTTCAAGCGTAGGTGCGGTACTAAACGGAGTAAAGTCCAAAGCGTGTTCAGCTTTACGAACATCAACTTTGCCTGTGGGTGTAAAAATGGTTCCCGTTCTGCCGAGTCGTGTGGGCAATACACAATCAAACATATCAATGCCATGCTCTACGCCCTCAAATAAATCTTCCGGCTCTCCAATACCAAGAAGGTGTCGTGGTTTATCTGGAGGAAGCGGCTCAACGGCAGAGGTAAGCGCCTCTCCAAGATCTGCCTTTGAAAAAGAACCTCCGATGCCAAACCCATCAAACCCCATCTCACCTATTTCTCGCGCACTCTCGGCACGCAGATCAGGGTGCCTACCGCCCTGCACAATGCCAAAGATGGCCTGATGCCCCGCACTTAGGTTTGTCCTATGTGCCACAAGAGATCGTCGCGCCCATGCGTGCGTACGGTGCATAGCTTCTTTTTGATACTCATAGTCTGCCTCTGGGCTTGTACACTCATCAAATGCAAAGAAAATGTCCGCACCTAAACTGTGTTGTATTTCAACCGACCTCTCAGGTGTAAAGCGATGCAACGATCCATCAATGTGAGACGTAAACGTGACGCCCTCGTCGTCAATGATTGCTAGCTTGCCGTGGACCGACTGCAACTCTTCATCCCACAGCACGGGAGAGGCGGTGCTATCTAAATCGTTCCCTCCTTGTCTTAAAGATGGAGATGGCACTGCCTCTCCCGAGTGAAATTTGGAAATTTTCTTTCCAAATCCTGCGCCGAGCGAAAAAACTTGAAACCCGCCAGAGTCTGTCACCGTGGGTCCCTCCCATCCCATAAAGCGGTTAAGCCCTCCTGCTTTTTTGACCACCTCCTCCCCCGGCTGGAGAAAAAGATGGTACGTGTTAGCAAGTGCGACTTCTGCTCCGACTATCTCTTTTAAATCTCGGGGCATGATGCCCTTTATGGTCCCCTTTGTCCCCACAGTACAAAATGCAGGCGTATCAAACGAGCCGTGTCCGGTTACAACACGACCGGCGCGGGGTCCCGCGCCGGTCGTCTCAATGCTAAAGGTGATTGGGTCTTTCACTATTCTCTACTCCTACTGACCGCCCACTGAAACCAATTCAACTTGGAAAAGGAGTGTCGAGTTAGCAGGTATAGCACCGATTGCTCGATCGCCATAGCCAAGCGACGGCGGGATAGCAAGGAGTCGTGTACCCCCTACCTTCATCCCCTGTACGCCTACATCCCAGCCCTGTATAACATCGCCTGCACCAAGCATAAAGGTAAAGCTCCCGCCGTGATCAGCAGACTGATCAAAGATGGTTCCGTCAGGTAGGACGCCAATATATCTGACTGTGACCTCTTGTCCAGCTGTCGCGGCAGGTCCTGTGCCGACAACGGTGTCCACGGTACGAAGCTCAGCAACCGTCCCCGTACGCGATATCTCGTCGAGAAGCGCCTGTGCGTCATTGTCAGGTGCTTCCCCTGTGGTTGGGGTGACACCTCCTAAGTTAAAAAATCCGAGCATAATGAATGCGGCAACCGCTACAAGGGCGACCGCTACTCCAATGTACATGTTTTTCTGGCTCATATCAAAATATAACAACTAATGCCACTAGCATACCATGCTACAGACGGGTCAGCCGCTGGCCAGCCCCAGTATCCTCAGCCATAAAGCCAAGGCGCTTAAGTTCGTCCCTCAGGCGGTCTGACTCCGAAAAATCTTTTCGCGCACGGGCGGCAATGCGCTCTTTGGCTAGCGCCACAACATTTTCTGGAAGCGCCGATTCTTCAACGGTGCGGTCTGTTATTGATCGCATCTCCACAGCGGTCATTGAAAAGCCAACACCAAGCACTCGGTCAAAATCTAACAATGTCGCCCGCTTATCTGCCGCGCTTACAGATTCGTCTTTAAGCATCTCCCACATAACAGCAACTGCCTCGGGAGTGTTAAGGTCTTGATACAACGCTGAAGCAAATTTCTCTTTATATCCCGCATGTACCGCGCCACCTTGAGGCATATCAACAAAGGATCTAAGTGCACGGTAGAGCGCGGTCTGCGCAGCCTCGACCGCGTCCCACGTAAAGTTCATCGCTTGGCGATAATGTCCCGTGAGTAACCAGTAGCGGTATGCCAATGGGCTAATTCCCCGATCGCGCAGTTGCCTAATAAGTATGTCGTTCCCTAATGACTTTGCGATGCGTGTATTATCTATAGTAATAAATTCGTTGTGGAGCCAGTAGCTTACGTATGGCCTACCATTCGCTGCCTCAGCCTGAGCTATCTCGTTGTTGTGATGAATCGGAATAAGATCAACACCACCTGCATGAATGTCGAACGACTTGCCCAAGTAGCGTCCTGACATTGCCGTACACTCAATATGCCACCCAGGGAATCCCTTACCCCACGGCGAATCCCAGCCCATATCAGGGTTTAACTTCCATAGTGTAAAGTCGCGGGGGTCATGCTTCTCGGCACTAACACCGATTCGTGAATACTCCGAAGACGCAGAGCCACCCAACACACCGTACGCAGGAAATTTTTGTACATCAAAATAAATCCCATCGGAGGTTTTGTATGCAAATCCCTTGTGCATTAACTGCTCGATATATGCAATCATGCCCGGGACATGCTCAGATGCACGGGGCATGGCATGGGGAGCTTTAATATTCATTGCAGCCATATCCTCTTTGTACGCATCGGCATATTTGGTTGCGAGAATAAACATATTTTCCATCGTTGGTTCCATCCCCTCGCGCTTCAGACCCTTTGTCATCTTGTCTTCACCCTGATCAGCTTCTGCCACAAGATGCCCGAAGTCGGTGATATTCATGACTTCAATAACCTTGTACCCCGCATACTCAAAAACGCGACGAATAATATCGGGGAGGAGTGCGGCGCGGAGATTGCCAATATGTGAATAGTTGTATACTGTGGGGCCGCAGCTGTACATCTTCATCACCCCACGATTGAGCGGTTCAAAATCTTGAAGCTCGCGTCCCTTGGTATTAAAAAGCCGAATGCGTGACTTAGGAGCGGGCGAGAAAAGCCAACCAAACATGGTGGCAGTATAGCAAAGCCTTGCTGTAATTGCGCATTACGCAGTAGGTTCGGAACGAGTGTTGGATTCGCTGGCCTTCTTTTTTTTACCAACTATCCATCTCCATACTCCTTCTGTGCTTGGCAAAAGCTTTGATAGTTCAAGTTCTGGTTTTGTTTGCCTTCCGAGTTGGTATGAGCCAATCATGAGAGCAAATAGAGCAAATGTCATAAATGTTGCACCTACAGTAGCGAGTACAGGAAACATAACAAGTAAAAGCGGAGCTCCAAGCTGTACAGCTTTCAAGAGTGCTGAGATTTTTCCCAGCCAAAAAGCAAACCTTCCAAGTGGATTCATAATACCCAAGCGGTCTATATCTCTATATAGACGACCAACAATAAACGGCAAAAAGATAAGCTGCCCGATACCGGCAAGGCCTACGAGGCCAAGAATACCGATAAATGCGCTCGCCATAAAAACCTCTGCAGCAGCGCTTATCGACTCCTTGTCTGGCTTCTTTTTTACTTCTTTCTCTTTTGGTTGTGCGACGACCTCTTTTGGCTTATCAACGTGTTCACTATCGGCAACTGCCACTACAACCCTGCGACTCTGATCTATAGTGTCAGCCTCAACTTGAGCGAATATTTGCTCTTTGCGCTCCGCGACATGCGCTATTACAGACACGTTTTCACGTTCGGCACTTGCGCCTTTCTCTCCCCACGCATGAGGCTTCATAGAGTATGATTATATCATACTCTATCCAATATGTCAATACTGTCAGTACGCGTGGCTTATTCGTCCTTTCTTGCAATAAAAATGACTATATCTGGCGTGCCGCGCGAATTTTGGCGTGATGCCTGCCGGCGACGCTCACTCACTGAAAGCTCCTGAAATCGTGGGTCGGTGCGTGCGATGAATTTACGAATAGCAGACTTTGCCTGTTTCAAAGAGATAGTATCAGGAAGCTTGTTACGCGCTATCTCAAAGGCTCCTATATAGTGATCCTCAAATGATGTATCTAAACTCATACCCTTATGGTACTCAGTCGCAAAGAGTCGTCAAGCTCGTTTGAGTCGTGCCTCTAGCTGGGCTCTTCGCTCTTTGATGCAGGCGTCCAACAGTGCCACAATCATTTTGTGTCTGCGCATGGCACCCTTTTCTCTGAGTACCAACTTGATATACTCGTACAACTCTCCCGCCTTGTCCTCAAACACATCAACCAATGCTCCTATAGCTTTTAGGGCTCCCACCTGCTTTGCAGAACCCAAGAATAGTGTGTGGTCCGCGTTGTGTGTATTGGCGACAAGAATGTCAAAGATGGTCTCGAGCATCGATCGTGCAGCCATCCGCTCTGGTATACCCTTGCCCGCGTACGCATACGCGGTGAGCCGTGTCTGCTCGGTGGGCCGCTCGCTCTCAGCGATAGAGTGCGAGACTTTTACATCAGAATTCTGAAGCGCCTGTGCTATGGGGAAATGAAGCCACCCAAGGTACATAAAAACGGTAATAGGTGCCGTTCGTGGGTACTGAAGATCTGGACGTGCCCGTATCGCCTCTACCAAGGTAGGGACCAAGTTGTTAATCATGACATCGTCTCGCTCGCGCATATACATCGCCGTCTCAGTCTCAGAATCAATGATTGCTTTGATAGCTTGACTGTAGGTGAAGTTTCGAGCCAAAGAACGTACAAGTCGTTGCTTCTCGGATATAAGAATTTTTCGGAGATCTGCCTTTTTAGTATCAATATGACCAATGAACTTTTTTGATTGATACAATCGCTTGAAGATCGGGTACATGAAGTCGTTCTTCATAAAAAACAACGTGTAGATGTTGGTCTTAAGAAGTGTCTTGTGGAGAAAATTATTTTTGATATCCGGATCAATGAGTGAGCCTTGCTTTATAAATTGCTCTGCCGTCATGGAGCCCTCTGGCACCCTGCGGAGTAGCTGAAGTTGCTCTTTGGTAAGCCCATTAAGCTCTGGAATAATGATCTCCGCCGCGTCTATACGGTGGAGTATGGGGTAGGCATCTTGTGGTGTGTCGTGTCGGACCAGTGCGATGTCAAACTGTAAAGGCGGCACCCGTATACCCTCTCTCGCTAACGCCGCCGAGACTGCCGCTTGAATGGCAAGGTGTGGCCGCTCAAAGCGTGGGTAGGTAGAGACTATCTCTCTTCGCGGGCTCATAGGAGCCCGCTTTATACCATAGTAACATCACCAGTTCAATGCGCCGCCCGTTTGGTACTCGGTAACGCGAGTCTCAAAAAAGTTCTTCTTTTTGTTGAGATCTGCTACCTCGCTCATCCAAGGGAATGGGTTTTGCACCCCAAACTGTGCGGGAAGTCCCGCTCGCTCAAGTCGTCTATCAGCGATAAACTCGATGTACTGCTTAAATCCTTCTGAGTTGAGGCCAAAGATACCGGTTGGGAACACTTCTTGCGCAAAGGTGTACTCAAGCTTTGCGGCACGACGTACGAGCTCGACGATACGGTCTTGAAACTCTTTGGTCCAGAGTTCTGGGTTCTCTTGGCGGATCGCGTGTATGACCTCAAGGCCAAAATTGAGGTGCATAGACTCGTCGCGCATGATGTACTCGATCTGCTCGGCACTTCCCACCAATTTGTTTTGCCTCTTAAAGCCCAAGACCACCGCAAATGATGAGTAGAAGAAGATCCCCTCAAGGATAAGCGAGAACACACACCAGTTCTCCAAGAACTTTTGATCTGCGGCAAAGTCTCCTGTCTTAAACGAACCATCAAAGACACCTTCGTTAAAGCTTAGGATAAACTCTTCTTTGTTAAAGATCGCATCTACCTCGCGGTACATGTTAAAGATCTTTGCCTCATCCATGGCGAGAGACTCGACAATGTACTGGTACGCGTGGGTGTGTATCGCCTCTTCATATGCTTGGCGCAAGAGGTACATGCGCACCTCGGGTGACGTCACGTGCTTATAAAAGCCCATGACCACATTGTTCGCCGCTATCGAGTCAGCAGTAGTGAAAAAACCAAGGACGGTCTCGAAGGCGCTTCGCTCATCATGCGAGAGCCCGTTTGGCGATTTCCACAATTCAATATCAAGCTGCATCGATATCTCGGTCGGGAGCCAGTGGTTAGCGTTTGCTGAGAGATAGTACTCCCACGCAAACTTGTGCTTCATGGGGTAGAGCTGTATCACGTCCGCCTCGGCGCCATTTATAATGCGGCGCTGATTAATGTCGACCGGTTTAGCGTGTCTTTGTATGGGCATAGGTTGTAATTACCTTATAAGTTTACTGGCAAGATTCGCACGTGACTTCTGGTGCTCTGTGGAGTTTGTACTGAGGCTTTGGAAGAGCTGAGGCCGGAGCTATCGCCGCACCAATACCTCCAAAGGCACCAGCTGACATGGGTACGGTCTGCAGTATAGGTGCGGGGACGGTTGAAACGGGAGAAATAACAGGAGCCTCGGGGACTGTAAGCGGTATCGCCTGCTGCTGTGTGTGCGAGCCAACGGGCGCGGCGCCTTGAGTCAGAGAGTCACGGGTGTGTGTAGAGCCATAGGTCTGGGTTGAGACCGTAGACTTCTCAATTTGTGTAGCAGCGAGTGTGCGGAGGTAGTAGGTGGTCTTGAGTCCCATGCGCCACGCGTAGAAGTAGACTTCTGACAGGTCGCGTCCAGACTGTCCATGGAAAAAGATATTCAAAGACTGTGACTGATCTATCCACTTGCTACGATATGCCGCCGCACGCACCAACCAGCGCATATCAATCTCAAACACCTCTTTGTACTTGTTTCTCAAATGCTCGGGAACACCAGCGATGCGCGCGACTGAACCATCGTTATACTTTAATTCGTTGAGAATAGACTCATTCCACAAATTTAAACGCTTCAAGTCTTCGACGAGGTAGGGGTTCACCACGGTAAAGTCGCCACTGATGTTTGACTCGACATAAATATTTTTGTAGATCGGCTCAATAGCGGGGATGGATCCAGCGATGTTTGATATGGTCGCAGTCGGCGCGATGGCCATACAGTTAGAGTTGCGCATACCGAACTCTTGAATAGCGCGACGCACCGTAGCCCAATCCATAGTGGTGTCGCGCGAGACTTCTATCGCCTCGCTGCGCTCTGCTTCAAGAAGCTGAATAGTATCGATGGGCAACAGTCCCCTATCCCACTTTGATCCTTTAAAACTTTGGTAGGCGCCGCGCTCTTTGGCGAGTGTGACCGACGCGAGTATCGCATAGTACGACACGATCTCCATTGACGAGTCAGCAAATTGAACGCATCGCTCTGAGGCAAAGTCGATGTCGAGCATGTACAGTGCATCTTGGAAGCCCATGATGCCAAGACCCACAGGGCGGTGGCGCATGTTCGACGTCTGTGCTTCTTTGGTTGGATAGAAGTTGATGTCGATTACGTTATCGAGCATACGCATACCAATGGTGACCGTCTCTTTAATCATGTCGTGTCTAAACTGGCCATTGGTCACGTGCACCGCAAAGTTGACCGAGCCTAAGTTGCACACCGCGGTCTCATCTTTGGAAGTGTTGAGTGTGATCTCGGTGCAGAGATTCGAGTTGTGCACGACGCCCACGTGATCTTGTGGCGAGCGAACGTTTGATGGGTCTTTAAAGGTGATCCATGGATGGCCAGTCTCAAAGAGCATACCCAGCATCTTCTTCCATAAATCTGCTGCCTTCATGCGCTTAAAGAGTCGTATCTTGCCCTCATCGGCCATCTGTTCGTACGCGGCATACGCAGTCTCAAAACGCTTGCCATAGAGGTGGTGAAGGTCAGGAGTCTCGTCAGGAGAGAAAAGTGTCCACTGTCCATCCTCGCGCACCCGCTTCATAAAAAGGTCGGGTATCCATGAGGCAGTGTTGATGTCGTGGGTGCGGCGGCGCTCATCTCCTGTGTTTTTTCGAAGTTCTAAGAAGTCCTCATAGTCAAGGTGCCATGCCTCGAGGTACACCGCGGTAGCGCCTCGGCGTCGGCCTGAACGGTTAATAGCAACGGTCACGTCATTAGCAATCTTCAAAAATGGGATAACGCCTTGGGACGCAGTATTTGCCTTTTTGATCAAGGCACCAGTAGCGCGAAGTGATGACCAGTCCGTACCAATACCTCCCGCCCACTTAGAGAGCTGTGCGTTGTCGCCAAACACCTTAAAGATGTGATCGAGATCGTCCTAGACAGTATTGAGTTAGCCAGACTAGAGCTGTGCCCGCTGCGT
>CAYHUS010000016.1:0-14194 GCA_964359715.1 uncultured Candidatus Saccharibacteria bacterium | reverse complement strand
GCTCTACTACAACCTCTTCTTCTGCGATGTAGGTGATGGTGACCGAGATTCGCTCTTCGTCGGTGTAGCCGGTTGACTCGGGCGCTAACTGATCCCACCCAACATAGATCACATCAAAGGTGCACGCCTCGCCATCGACAAGTCCAGCCGCGTCAGAAAGGGTGAGTGTTATAGACAAAGACCCCGTCGTGCTCGCCGCGCCAGTGAGCGTCAACAACCCACCTGAGTAGGTGAATGGTGTAACCACGTTCGCGTTTAACTTATTACACAGTGTCGCAGAACCTGAGGTGTACGAAGTGGTGACGCGAAAATCGGTGACCACTGAGTCTGGCTCTGGCGTTATAGTGATCGGCACCACTACTTGAGTAGCCTCCATGATGTTGTAGGCCTGCGGCGTCTCGATGCCGATAAAGTCTAAGAGTCCCGCGACAAATATGTTGAGTGATGAGGTCTCGGTATCTGCCATCCACGCGCCCGTCGCGGTGAGCGAGCCATAGGTGAGTCCCGTAGATGACGCACACATAACAACAACCAACGCTCCCGCGAGCCAGCGGCGCGCGCCGATGTTACGCGGTACGCTATCGCGAAGCTCGGGCGCGTAGACCACTGTATCAAGCGGCACAAACACATCATCAAATTGTGTGCGGCGGCCGAGTACTTTTTGTTCAGAGGTTTGCTTCATGGCAGTGGTATATCAAAATGTCTCGGTCTCTGGTTTTGAAGTTGGGAAGGTGAGGGAGATGAAGATGGGGAAGGTGCGTCACTGAACGCGTGTGTTATCTCGTCCTCATCACGTCTGCGGCGGCGAAGTTTGCCCACCTCTTGGACAATGCGCACTAGCTCGTCAAGAATAATTAACGCTGCGGGTATACCGATCAAAAGCGTAAAGCCGATTGGCTGTCGCGCAAAGTCCAAGACAAATCCCGCATAGGGGACAGAGAGATACACCTTGCCTATCACCTCGCTTGACGCGATGGGGCGCGGGTCAATGTCTTCATTAGCGTCGCCCTTGGTGACAAAGGTGGCGTTCGCGCCATCGCCGTGCGCCTCGACAATGCGGTGAGTGGTCGGTATCTCGTCGCGCGTGTCGCGACCAAAGGTAATGACGTCTCCAACGCCATAGTGTGTCGCGGGGCGCACCACCACGACTGACCCCGTGACGATGGCTGGCTCCATCGAACCCGATTTAACAATTTTTATTTCAGTCTGGCCAGGGATGGGAAGCATGGTCGAGAGAAACAAGCCCGCAATAGCCAAGAGCAAGATGATGAAGGCGGCGTATATCGTTTTGTACAAAATGTTGATCATCGTGTTCTAGGTGCGCGATCGCGTGGCGAACGTGAGTCAGTGCTTGTTGTCGTTGGGGCAGGGGGATTGAGTACCGTTATCGGTTGAGTTTGAGTAGCAGAATTAGTTAAGCCGCCAAACACCCCTTGCTCTTTGAGAGATTTGAAAACATTTTGTGGAATGTTGAAGGGGAAGCCCGGAGCCGTATCGTTACCCCCTGGGTTACCGGGGCCGGTACCGTCGCCATCATTACCCTCGTTACCGCCCCCCGGTGGGGCAGGGTCCTCGCCGTTACCAACGCCGTTGTTGCCCTTGGGTGGAGTATCGCCACAAATAAACTTTGGCTTTTGATTGACTGGCTCGGCACGAATAGAGACATCGAGCGTGAACGAGTCGGTCTGTGCCTCGTTGCCCAAGGTGCTCGCGTCACAGCTCATCGTCCCGTTTTGATTTACCACCAAATCACCCGCGCACCAGCACATGCCGACGTAGCGCGTAGTGTTCACCTTACAAGCGCCACCCTTTTTACTATCGCCAATCACATAAGTTTTCTCGTCTAACACTTCTGACGCCGCTTGGGTCGAGGTGCCAAACAAGGCTTTCTCTTGTGGCGGTTCATACGTACCATCGCCGTCGTCTATCCAGCCAAAAAACTCGGTACCGTCAGCAAGGTCGGCGCCGTCAGTGGTGTCGACTAAACTCTCAGGTTCGTTCTCACCGTTCTCGCTCTCTTCAAGATTTTTGAAGTCGAGACACATCCACGCGTCAGTCTTTTGGACGTGCATCGAGATAACGTTACAACCAAAGTCTCCCGGCTTTACATCGTCAAAGTTAAAAAACTTGTCAGACTCGGGGTCGAGATCTTTTAACTTCCACGACGCACTTGGCACTTTGACGCCGTTGTACCACGCCTTTGAATCAATCTTGAGATCAATACCCTTGGTGGCAAACGTCGTTGATGGTTCAACCCCGCGCACATACCACGCCGTCGTTGCGACCAGCGCGACCGCGATAACGATCGCCGCTCTTGTCGCTAGTGTGGTAAGTGCGTTAGGCATGCGTCTTTTTCTTCACGCACTTTGCTAGTTAGGGATTGCGGTGTTAGTGATGGTGCAGGTAATTGACTGTCCTTCTGTCAGAGTTGCTGTCCCGCCGAGTACCGCTGGGCACTCAGGCGCACCAGTGATTGAGGTGAAGTTATATCCAACACGGCCATCCTCATTGATTGAGTGTGGTGTGTTTGATGTCACAGCGACTGACGAGTTGTGCTGTACTAGATTGCCATCAATGCGAAGCCCAAAGAGTGTTGGTGATGTTATACCGCCAACGACATTTTTGAAGAGCGTGATGTTAGCAGGGAGGTCGTCGTTGGTAAGCTCACAGCTCTTAGACTCGCCAGCGAGAATTGAGAGAACGCCGTTTGCATCGCAGTCATCAGTACCACTGAGGAATGAAGCTACGTACCCAGAGACGCCTGTCTCTGTCACGGTGTAGCTACCCGGTGCGACCACCGTTGGAACGCCAGATGTAACTGGTACTGAGGTGACACCGTTGTCTACGACAAGTTGGAAGTCACCAATGACGTTGTTACCACCATTGTTGTTAACGACGACTTTGGTAACGGTAATTTCTGCGAGTCGTGATGATTCATCACAGAGGAAGCGGCCATTGTTGCGCGCTTGTACTGCGGTAAACACGAGGTCAAGTGTGACACTGTCAGTCTGAGTTAAGTTGTTGAGTGCAGCTCCATCGCACAGAACTCCAGAATCAACAGATGGGTTAACGCCCTGTCCGTCACCGACTGGTGCGAGCGTTAGGGTACCGAGACACCATGCTTTACCGATGTATACGGTCTGATTTGCAGGCATTGGACCCTGATTACCCCAGACATTGTTTTGGGCGTCAGCGAGCGCGACTTTCCACGGTTGTCCTTGTGGGGCAAGGGTGAGGAGCGGAACAGGGAGATCATTTGGGGTCAAAGGATTTTCATTATCCTCAAAGACATTGTCTCCATCATCAGCCCACCAGAAAAATTGAATGTTCTGAGCAAGCTCTCCGTCCCACGTGTTGTTTACATCCTCAGAAACATCAGGCGTCTCAAGCTCAGGTTCAGTCGATGACTCGTCGTCATTTGATGTCACCGAGAGCTCCATACATGCGTATGCCTCGTTCTGAATATGGAGAGAGATGGTGTCCTCGCCCTCGTCATCAGGCTTCAAGTCAAGAAAGTTAAAAAAGAGTAATCCGCTATCGAGGTCAGAGGCTGGGAAGCTAGTCGAGCAGTCGGTACCCGCTGCTGGATAAGGATTTGATCCTTGCCACTTCCAATCTGGGACTTCCTCTGTGCCGACGTTTACACAACGATTGCCGTTGTAGTAGCTGTCGTTGTCCACCGTGAGATCAAATGCACCCGCAGTAAAGAGGTTGTCAGTTGATGTCTCGGTGTCGTTAAAGAACGCGCCAGTCGCACCGGTTAAGAGTGCGGCGGCGGCGCCCGCGATAATAAGTCCACCAAAAAGTACGCGGACGTTTGTAAGTATGCCTAACATGTAATTTTTTAATTTATAAGCTGATTTCCCTTTGTTAATAATGCGCTCGCTGAAGTCACCTCCAGCCCGATGAGCACCTCATGTGAGATGCTCATTTCGGCTAGAGAAGACTACTGTACTGGCCACGTAGGAACGTAACTTGTGCAGCTAAACTGCGCATTGTTACGTGCCTGTACTGCGTAGAACTGCATATCTCCCTGAACTTCGTCAGTTTGTGATGCGTTGTTTACGAGTGTGCCGTCACAGGTAAATCCTGTGCCGAGAGTGAGTGGAGAGCCAGTGTTTAGGCCATCCTGCCCCAAATTTGTTGGTGCAAGTGTGCCAGCACACCAGATTTTACCGATATAAACGGTCTGGTCGCCCGGTACTGGATTAGTGCCGAATGCACCACCTGAAGGTGACGCAAGGGCAATCTGGCCTGCATTGTTCATGTCAGCCAAGGTGCCACCAAGGAAGATCGTCTCAGGTGTTCCACCAGTTCCAGTTCCAGGTTCGTAGACGTTGTCGCCATCGTCAGCCCAGAATGCAAACTGAAGAGTACTATCAAGCTCACCAAGCCCTGGTCCTGCAGAACAGGTTGGGTCATCGGCAAGTTCTGGTTCAGTACATGTACCATCTACATCGCTTGTGATACGAGCAGCTGCACACATCCACGCATCGTTTGAGCCAACATGGATTGAGATTGTGTCTTCTCCATAGTCGCCTGGCTTCACATCAAGGAAGTTAAAAAACTTCTGTGTTGTAAGGTCAACAAGTTCCCATGTGTTTGCAGGGTTTGCTACAAGTGCACCAGTTGGTTCTACATACCCAGGGATATTGAAGTCAATTGCGTAGCTCTCATTATCTATCTTAAGATCGATATCTCCTGCGGCAAAGGTGTTGCCGGTTGAGGTCTCCGTGTCATTGAAAAATGCGCCAGTCGCCGAGACAACTGCCGCACCTACAAAGACAATGATACCTAGTGCAAGCAGAACTCTCTGCATGCTAAGAATATTTGTCATGATTTATTTTTTTGTTAGAGTAAGTTTTTTGTAAGTGTCTCTGCACATCGACCGTGTGTCAGTGCGATCATCCACGTTCTGATTCACCGGTGCACCGGTAGGTGCAATGGCGACCAATCAATAACTTGAGAAGCCGCCACTACATCTTCGTAGATGCAAGAGCGACCAAGCGTGGACTCTCGTGTTAATGAACTGTGACTCACTTGTCTTGCGACAAGATAGTACACATGCGCACAGTACCACGCACGATTTTTGGCAATAGTGTAAGAATATAGAATGAAATCAGTCAATTT
Organism: uncultured Candidatus Saccharibacteria bacterium; assembly: GCA_964359715.1. Taxonomy (GTDB): domain Bacteria; phylum Patescibacteriota; class Minisyncoccia; order Phycocordibacterales; family Phycocordibacteraceae; genus Phycocordibacter. The sequence continues at coordinate 9,064 of CAYHUS010000016.1, read as the reverse complement.
GTGGACAAATGTGTGGATTTACAACTAAAACACAGTGTTTGCAACAGCATTGTGTAATTACCGTTGAACCAAGCTGTGTATAAGCTGTTTAAAAGTGCCAGTTTTACACATCACTAATACTGTTTTGTATAGATATTTTTATTGTTTTTATGCGTGTATCATACATATATGAGTGGGGAGAGATTTACAACAAAGCTGGTGCGCGACCGTATCCCCGAGATCGCAAAAGATAAAGGTGAGACGGTGGTGACACGTATGGCAGATGAGTCCGAGTACAGAGACGCACTCATGATTAAACTTCATGAAGAAGTGGGTGAGTTGGTAAACGGCGGCAGGACTGACGAAGAGATAGCAGATATTTTAGAAGTGCTTCAAACTATTGCGCGTGAGCGCGGCGTCAGTTGGCAAAGAATATTGCACTACCAACGCGGCAAGCGCATAACCAAAGGCGGCTTTGATCAACGCATCATGATGAAGGTGCCGTTGCACTCTTGATTGACTTATAGTGTTAGAAATGCTATAATCCACATATGCCAAATGAAGCTGCTATAGCGGGCCGCAATACGAGCGTGCCAGAGGTGTCACGTGAGATAGATGAGAGCCTTGTTAAGGAGGTAGCAAATATCCCAATTATGATAGGCGGGAAGATGCATCTCATCGGGACGTATTTTGATGTAGCAGTGCATGACGATGGGAGCGTGTACATTTTTTCAAAAAATAATGAGCGTATGGATACGACGACGTTCTCGGTCGTTGGACTGACCGGCATAAACGAGAGTAAGAGAAATCTAACTTTTATCGCGGCAAGCTATAAGGGCGTCCGCTGTATCGTTGTACAAGAGAAAAAATAAAATCGACTTACGACAGTGTCTGGCTCCACTCGTAGATCTTATCGAGTGTAGCTGAAGATGGGGCAGGGCGGGCGTTCTTCCACGCGGTGTTCATGTAGTGCCAGCTTTGCTGGTGGGTGACAAAGGTCCCTGCTCTGCCAGATTGTGGAGGAGTGAAGGGGATGGTTATCTCCTCGCCTCGAAGCTTTTTGACAATGCCAGAGACTCGTCCCGCGAGGCCAAGTTCATGTAGTGAGTGGCCAAACCAGTTGTTGACTTTGATAGTCACTGAGTCGCGATGTATAGCTGTGATGGCTCCTTTAATATATGAATCTTTGACTATACCCTCGGGAGAGGTTATCCGTATCCCAAAGGTGGTCACTCTCTCCCTAGGAGGGATCACTGCCTCGCCGCTATGCATCTGTGGGCCAAACAAGAGGTCAACCGGAGTGATAGGGAGTCGAGCCTTATCTAAATCTGGCTGGCTAAGACGAGCGCCGCTACGGTAGTCACTCATGAGTGAAATGTTGACGATGGGAGTTTTGGTGAGGTCGATATTCGCTACGATTGACCCTCTCACTGATGAGAATTTGATAGCAGAACCGTTTAATCCTCTGAACTCAAGTTGCTGGGATACAAAGATGCCATTAAACTCTGCAACTACTAATACGATATCTCTTTCTTGAATTCCTCTTGTTTGGACAAGTTTACTAAGATAGTCAGCGCGGTCAGGACCCTCTTCGGGGACCCCTGAATCAAATGACACAGGACTGTAGTCTGGAGTAGCAGGAGCCTCAGGTTTAGCTCGTCTCATGGCATTAGATTATCACAAAATACAGAATATGTCAACTATTCTCTTTTGACTTTTAAAAGATGCGTGATATGGTGCTCAAATCATGCAAGAGCCACGATTTGAGCGCGGGCCGCGGGCCGAGACTGTCTCTGACTACGTGCGCCGCACCTTGAAGGCCGAGGGGATAGATATCTCCCCGATACATATCAACGTGGTGTACCTGCGCCACGCCACGTATGAAGATGGGCTTGCCACGAGACCCTATGTCGAGCGCGCAGACGTTGTGGTGCCAGAAAATGCCGGCGGCTCGCACTGGGACGTGATGGACGCTCAGCGTACTGCTGATCATTGGTTTCCGATCCCCGTAGAGTGGGAGCGAACAAGACGCTTTAAGTCATCTGAATTTTGGACTGGACTCACTGACGTTCTGTACCGCACTAAGAAAAAAGTAATACAAATCGATCTCCCCGCAGGGACAAAAATAATGCACGACTTTGATATCACTTCTAAGCGAATAAGCGACGTTGAGTTTGACGTTATTAAGCATATTGGTGATCGGACACTCAACGACGCCGTTCAACACGCTGTCGCGTCTGCATCAAGCTATGGGATGGCACAGTACGCTCGCGAGGGATATATGCGGTCGCGCTTGGGGCCGGAGCTTGTTATGGCGCTCCGCCACGCCAAAAATCTTCATGCAGATGTGCGCACCAAACCTATTGTGGTGTGCATACCTATTGGCGCGTCGCATCGCAGACTCGGTGCAGACCTGATTAACGGTGGCGACATCGTCACCGAAGATGTGTTGTTTCAAAACTATGCAGACATGATACAGATAAGCGCTAAGAACAAGATTAAAGATCTTGCATACTATGGTCGGCGAAACGAGATATCGCGCACCGATGGGTTAAAAGCGGTCGCGTACGCGATGGCAGACTATCTCTTGGCGGCAAACTCAGTTCACGGTAAAAATTCAACACTCTTGAGGTTGACCAAACGCTCTTATACTCGTGCGGCGCGCGCCTTGGCTGACGTTATTCTTCCTGACATCGAGTCACTGTATCTTGAGATGCGGCTTGTGATTGGTAGGGACATGCAGCCACAAAAAGGATTTGCTGCATTTGTGCACCAACTAGCCGAGAAGTATGGAGGCCGTATGCGTCTCGAGTTTGAGTTGGGACCACGGATTAATTCTGAGCAACTGTATCGATTGTTGCCGAGTAAGTAGCACGTGCTAGGCTACTGTATGCAAGAAAGAGTCATTCCTTTACAACCTGCTGAGATGACTACGCGCGAGGTGCGTGCACAAGTCGCACGAGTTGATAGTAACGAGAGCGTTTTTGGCCGCTTTTATGGCGCGCGCGCCTTTTGGCAGCTGGTAAGGGAGAAACGTGTGAAGGCGGGGTACACGCAGGTGCGCGCCATGTACTCGGGCGTCGTGGACACCGTGTTTGAGGTAAAGGAGAATAATCAGCTCGTTATTTTGAACCCATTTCGCGATAGTACGCCAAAAGACCCGACGCTCGCACTCACCATAGACGAGTGTCCCGATGGGTGGGAGGTCATTAACCTTGCCCCGCTTGGAACTAGTAAGAAAAGTAGTTAGTTAAAACGAAGAAACAATTTTTGCTCCTACTGCCTTGCCCTCGGTCTCGGCTACACCATCCTTAGTGGTATCGATGGTGGCGAATATTTTAAAGTTTGGATTTTTGAGCGTCCACTTGCCGCCAACCACATTTTTCCACGTGTAGTGATGTGGAGTGCGTCTGTGCATCTCGCGCATCTTTACGTCCTTGCCTTTGTCAGTCGCTGTCGAAGCAGATGATGCTTTGTTAAAGAATGGTCCCGCGTCGCTCTCTCTTACCCGCTGTGACATCACATCATAATCACACGTAGCGCGGACAAATATCACCTCGGCGCCTACCGCCTTGGCTCTGGCGCGAAGGCTTGCCCGTTTTGAGAGCGGCATAAAATCAGCATCAAATACTACGTTGCCGCCACCTTCAACAACGGCGATCGCCGCATCCTCACTCATCTTGCGCTGGTGGTCATAGGTGAGCCCTGCAGTAGAGAGTGCGGTGCGCATAGCGTCTCCCTCTACGACTGTGGCGTGAGACTCACGCGCTATGGCGCGGGCAACCGACGACTTGCCCGAACCGACAAGGCCAACCATCGCGATAATGACTGGCTTTTTAGTTTTTCTTTTCTCAACTTTTAATTCGGATATAAACTGTGCAACCACAGCAGACTCGGCCTTGGTCAGCTTTTCATGAGGGTGTATGCGTCGACGTAAAAGAGATACTAGTGTTGGCTCGACAAGGCGCGCCAAAAATGGGTGCGTCTCTATATACGCGAGTATCTTCTCTCTACGCGTGGCGCCGAGCTCTTTGTGGGACATTGCTCTCTAGTGCGGGGGTACCGCCAGTAGGAAAGAAATAAAAGCGAGATTCAAGCTTGCCCTTCACCTCTGTGATCACAACAAACGCGTCTACGGACTCGTCATTACCTTTTGCATCCTTTCTGGTAAACGAGAAATTCATTACATACCCGACAGTCTTTTTATCAGGGGTGAGTACTCGTGCTGCTGTTTGATTAAGCACCACAGTCTCGCCACCTTTCTCCTTGGCGACACGCTCGGCCTCAGTCTTATAGGTCTCTGGTACAGCGCTTAGATCTAGGGCCTCTAATGTGTTGTCCTTAGACGCTTCTTTTGTAACGGCCGCTGGTTTGGGTGCGGCGTTCCCTCTAAAGAATTGCATAGTGAAATCATTGTATCATATATAGCAGATATGTCAATATGTGTCTATAGATATACATACGAGGCCAGCACACACTATTTGCAGTGCCACTTTGGTGTGGTACATTCGCGCAATGGGTACAGAAGGGGTCGAACGGCCACGAGTAGCGCGCGGGGCGCGCGGCAACGTGGTGAGTGTTGCAGATCTCCCGCCACCAACTACCAAACGGTGGGTAGCAAGTAGAAAGGAGGTGGTAGTAGACGCCGTGCGCGGCGGGATTATCACGCTTGAAGAGGCGAAGGTGCGGTATCGCATAACCGATGACGAGTATCGTTCGTGGAGTAGGGCATATCAGATGGTAGAGCCAGAGGCCAAGAGTCCACTGAGATCGGTTGAGCTTATCAAGAATTCAAAACGCGGCTATAGTCCATCAAATCGTAGGTTGCACTGGCAGGCATACACGCTCGACATTGATCGTCATGTGATGGTCCACGGCGACAAGGTTGTAGGCCTCTCGGCGAAAGAGATTATCCTCTGCAGAGAGCTTTTTTCGAGCGAGGCAAAGTCAAAGTCGCATGTACTGCTCTATGAGGCACTTGGTTTAGAAAAAAATGAAAATAATTATAGTAATCTTTTCACTACGGTCTCATATTTGCAAAGGAAGTTGAAGGTTGCTGGGTTCCCACGACTTAACGTTATTTCTCGCAAAGGGGTTATCTCGCTCCTTGGATAGGGCAACAATTGATACACTAGTTAGATGTTGACCGATATTCAGTACGCGTACCTCGTGTGGTGTGGGTTGTTCGCACTGGTGTGGGTGGGGCTCTACGCCGCGCGCAGAGACGCGCGGCGAGAGATGCTTATCATGTCGGTGATTGGCGCGATACTCGGCCCGTTGGCTCAGATTTTTTATATTCGAGATTACTTTGCCCCGACCACCATCACCGGCACCCCTATTGGCATTGAAGACGCACTTATTGGATTTTTAATTGGCGGTATATCTGCAGCGTTATATGAATTGTGGTTGTGGGATAGGGTAGAGCGACCAGCAAAAGCGGGGGTGCTCTCGCTTGTGGTGGTCGCGCTCGTACTTTCGACAGCGTGGATGTTTATTGCAGTTTTCTACCTCGGCATCCCGTCGGTGTACGCGTCAACTATTTTTCTCATGGTGATTGGGGTGTCTATGATCACGTATCGGCCACGCCTCGCTAAAAACGCTGTGTACTCGGGCGTACTGCTTACCGTATTCTTTTTTCTATTTTACCAACTCTATTTTTGGCTATACCCAGATATCGTTGACGCGTGGTGGTATCTGAGTAACGTGAGCGGAATTATCTTTATCAATGTTCCACTCGAAGAGTATTTGTGGGCGTTTAGTTGGGGGTTTGTCGCGGGGCCAGCATCAGAGTTGGTGGCGCGGATGCGATTTTTGCGCTAAATTCACTTTATGCCGCATAGACCAACAGAGACCGAGGCTCGCATCGAGCGATTTACCACGTGGGTTGGGTCTGTGCCGTCGTTGATCGCGCACTCAATATTTTTTGCTGGATGCTTTGGTGTGGCGATACTTCACTATGCGCCGTGGGACATGGTGCTCCTTATTCTCACCACCGTGGTGTCGCTTGAGGCGATATACCTAGCTATATTTATACAAATGACGGTCAACCGTCAGGCGCGCGCCATCACCGAGGTGTCTGAAGATGTTGAGGACATTCAAGAAGACGTTGAGGAGATTTCAAAAGATGTTGAGGAGATTTCTGAAGACGTGGGCGAGATGCAGGAGGATGTCGAAGAGATCTCAGAGGACGTTGGTGAACTTCAAGAAGACGTTGAAGAACTTAACGAGCTTGATGATTGGAATCTTGAGAACGGCAAGCCGCGAACGCCCGAGTCTGCAACTATTGATGATTTAACAAAGGATATAAAGAGTATTCTTGCCCGTATCGAGTCCTTGAAGAAATAGTATGAGACGGAGTGAACAGTTGGTGCTTCCTAATATTCATATAGAGCCAGAACGAGTTTCATTCAATGACTTGCCGCCCAAGGTGCGCCGTAAGATTGACCACGCGCACGAGACTGCGCTCGTCAACATTTGTGACGATGTCCATCATATATATGACGGTCAGTACCCATACAACGACTCGCGCGAGACATACCCAGCAGAGTATCGTGCCGAGACACAGTCAGGCGGTGACATTGTGTACTCAAAGCACCAAATAATTGCAACTGATGATATTCAGGGAAAATATAAAAAATTGTATGTCACCACCAAGATTCGGTATCGGCGGGGAAGGGTTGAAGGGCAGGGAGGTAGAGTCTTTTACCCCATCACGAGCAGTATCGAAGATGGAGTTAAGGGCGGCGTGCGTCAGATAGTCACAGGTCAAGACTTATAAGTGATTAGGCTTCTTTTTTCTTGTCGAGCTTATCGAGGCCTATCTTTTTGAACACAAAATAAATGACGGCGGCGATGATGACAAAGTCTATGAGCGTTGAGATAAACGCGCCATAATTTACTCCCATATATGAGAGTCCCTTAAGTCCTTCGGTAGAGCCAAGGATAATAGCGAGGACCGGCATAATAAGGTCGTTAACCAGAGAGGCGACCACCTTGCCGACAGCCCCGCCCAAAATAAAGCCGATGGCGAGCCCCACCACTCCCTGCTCGCGAATAAATGCCAAAAAGTTTTGCATATGCCGCTATGGTACCACCGGTTATGCACAGGGGTGAGGTAGACAGCCGAACGCACGTTCGGTAGCATAGAGGGATGAGCCAATCACCACATATCCGTATTTTAGAGTTTTACGAGATACATAGGCGTATGCCTACGTACAGCGAGATGGCGATATTATGCAATCTTAAGTCAAAGAGCTCTGCCTTTGAACTGGCGAGCAAGATGATTCGCGAGGGGGTCTTGGCCAAGGATAGAAAGACGGGGACACTGGTCCCGCGTAAAAATTATCGCGAGCTCCCGTTTGTGGGGTTGGTGCAGGCGGGCTTTCCATCGCCAACAGAGGAGGAGATGACTGACACCATGTCGCTCGATGATTACTTGGTAGAAAATCGCGAGCGCACTTTTTTAATGCGCGCGACGGGAGACTCGATGATTAACGCGGGTATCCACTCGGGCGACATGCTGATTGTCGAGCGTCGCTCTGAGGCGCCAGTGGGGAGTATCGTTATCGCGCTTGTTGATGGCGAGCGTACTATGAAATATCTGAGAAAGAAAAACGGACACTACTACCTCGAGGCGGCAAATGATAAGTACCCTGACATTCATCCTGAAGGCGCACTTGAGATTGAAGCTATTGTTAAAGCGGTAGTCCGCAAATACTAATATGTTTCGCGGAGTAATCATAGAAGAGTCGCTTGAAGACAAAAATGTTTTGAAGCGATTTCCAGTCCTTGAAAAAGAAACCGAGCAGGTGACCCCCAACTTCGGTACCCCGTGGCTTACAGAGTGGAATCTTCACACCATTGAAGTTCCAGACGATCAGATTGCTGAATACGCTAAAGAGGTACAGTCAGCGCTCGACGGCGCACGACATAATTGGTACGCGGACTTTAAGACAGACACAACGCACTACATAATCTTTAAGGGTCGTGTCTTTGTCATTGACCGCACTAAAAAGGAAGAGTACCAAGAGGCACAGGACTACGGCATCTCTCTCGGCATACCACCACACCAAGTCAACTTTACTGCTAACACGGTAACCATATGAACGAACAAGAACTTGTCGAGTTTATACACGAGGCGGGGCTCAAGACCTATGCAGACCCCAACGCGCCAAAGCGCACGACGCCCTATAGGCCTAAGTGTGAAGAGTACGAGTACACGCGCGGCGACTGGACCTATCTAGACTCATACGCGTGGATGAAGGACGGCGGCGGCGCCGAGATTGTCTACTATCAAGGTCAGCCGGTGTGGGTGATGAACTATTATGGTTTTTTGATCAACTCTGATGAATCAAAAGAGGTTTATGGCTTTCTCCACGAAGCGCTTAGACTTCGACATCCCGTGCTCCCTGTGCGCGGTGACACGCTCGAGGACCGAGTGCGCGGGCTTCGTTACGAAGTCGAGTTTGCCCGAGCAGAAGTAAGTGCCTTTGTGGGTGTTGAGCGGATTTTTAAAAACGGCGTGCAAGTATATGAATGCTACTTTCACGGCGGGCTCGTCCGCTAGCTACCCGCGGGCGATTGTGCACGTTGATGGGGACGCTTTTTTTGCGTCGTGCGAGGTGGCAAAGAATCCCAAGCTTCGCGGAAAGCCCGTAGTGGTCGGGGGGCTTCGTGGTATTGCAGTGGCGTTTACCTATGAAGCCAAGGCACTCGGCGTCACGCGCGGCATGCCCGTATTTCAAATTAAAAAGCTGTGCCCTGACGTCGTAGTGCTTGCGGGGGACTATGAGCTCTATGAGCAATTCGCGCGGCGCATGTACGCAATCGTGCGACGCTATAGCGCGTGCGTCGAGGAGTATTCGATAGATGAGTGCTTTGCTGATATTACCAACATGCGCCGTGCGCTCAACAAGTCATACGAAGCTATCGCGGGAGCAATTAAATATGATCTTGAAACTGAGCTCGGCGTCAGTTTTTCTGTCGGCCTTGCGCCCACCAAGGTGCTTGCAAAAGTTGCGTCAAAGTGTAACAAGCCATCAGGATTGGTGTGCATTCCCATTGGCGACACTGATCGTTATCTCGC
>CAYHUS010000015.1:0-15114 GCA_964359715.1 uncultured Candidatus Saccharibacteria bacterium | reverse complement strand
ACCGCTCGCCGGTAAAACAATCGCTACAATAAAAAGTATAACCATAGAGCGGAGAAACCACTTTTGAAAGTTGGCATCACGAAGCTTAGAAAGTAGCCACGTGCGGTACCATTCCTGCGCCCACTTATTCCACTCTTCCTGCTTTTCCTCAAGTTTGCTCATGCTCTGCTTGGTAAACATGATGGCAATGAGCGGGACAAGGCCGAGCGCCACAAACACAGATGCAAGAAGTACAAAAATAACGGTAAACGGTATAGAGGCTATAAACTCTCCAGTAATGCCAGAAATAAAGAATAGCGGCGCAAACACAGCAACTGTGGTCATGGTGCCAGCGGTGAGTGGCCACGCGTACTCGCGTATTGATTCTTTGGCGGCAAGTATGGCATCTCCCGTGCGTTTGAAGCGCGTATGGATAGCCTCGGTTACTACAATGCCCGAATCAACCAAAATACCAATTGCTAAAATCAAAGAAAAAAGTGATACAAAGTTTATCGTGTTTCCAGAAATGTATAGGCCGATAAATGCAATGACAAATGAAAGCGGTATTGAAAGACCCGCAACCATCGACTCTCGCCACCCAATGGTAATCAACAGGCAGATGATGACTAGTAAAACGGTCTCAAACCCCACACGAGTAAGCTCGCCAAGACTTTTTGATACCTCCTCACCGAGATCGATGGTGATTGACGGGGTAATGCCTGCAAGTAGCGTTGGTGTTAGTTCGTCCAACTTTTCCTTCACAGCATCACTTGTAGAAAAGATGTTTGCACCAGATCGTTTATAGACATACAAGGTCACCGCAGGCTCAGCGGGGGCGCCAGCCACTGAGGTGCGTGCAATAGAGGTTGCGCGTTCGACACCATCTACGATATCAGCAACATCGCGAAGGTACACAGGGTTACCTCCTGATTGGCCAACAGTAACCGTTAGAAGGTCAGCTGGGTCAGTGAGTGCGCCTTTAAACGCAACGGCATATTCAATATGGTCGACTGTGATGGTACCGACAGGGAGTGAGACGTTCGATGACCCAAGTGCTGCGACCACCTCACCAAGAGTCAGGCCGTATGCATCAAGCGCTTCTCTACGCACCACTATAGTTGCTTCGCGATCTTGGGTACCAACGACTTCTACCCGCGAGACTCCAGCAACAAGTTCAAGCTCGTCTGAGATCTGTTTTGCAAGTGAAGAAAATTCGGTTGGAGGCAGACCTCCCGAAAGTGACATAATCAGAATTGGTTGGTCGCTAAACGATATGCGCGTTACAGTTGAGTCATCGGCATCGCGCGGGAGAGATGGCTGTGCACGATCAACAGCATCTTTGACGTCTTGAATGGATTTATCAAGATCAGCAGAAGCCTCAAACTCTGCAGTTATGACAGACACGCCTTCGCGCGAGACTGATGTTACTGAGTCAATGTTCTCAACTGTTGCCACCTCCTTTTCAAGCTCCTTGGTAACAAGCTTTGCAACGTCCGCAGCAGATGCTCCGCGAAGCGGTGTCACGACAACTGCAACTGGTATCTGCACCTCAGGGGCGTTCTCCTTTGGGATAGCGAACACAGAAGCCACACCGGCAGCAATTAAAGCTGCCATTACCAACATGGTGAACTGGCGACGCTCAATGAAGAAATTCCAAAATGCGTGCATGCTACTTCACAATCACTACTTGACCCTCTTTAAGTCCGCGAGCGTCAGTGACAATGCTGTCGTCAAGCGTAATACCAGAAACAATCTCAACAAACGCTCCGCGCAGAGTTCCAAGCTCAACGGGACGGGCAACGAGCGCATTACCTTCGCCAAGAGAGAAGACTACGGTGCCGTCCGGGGTAATTTTTACTGCAGAGAGGGGAATGCTGATGGTGCCACTTTCTGTAGTACGCTGTGTGCGCTCTATAGCGAGTGTCGCAGATTGCCCTGCGACCAAAGGGGCGGATGCAGGGACTGAAATGCGCACTTCAGCTTTTTTTGTTATAGGGTCGACTGCGCCTGCGACCCGGACGACTGACCCTTGCACGTTGCCACCGATCATGACCTTTGCTCCAACGGCAATATCTCGAATATCAGAGCTCGACACAAAGGCGACCGACTCAAGGCCCCCAGCACTTGTTATATAGATGACTGGCTGTGACGCACCAACAAAGGACCCTACATCAAGATCAAGACGATTGATAGTTCCAGATATAGGTGCACGGATCAATGTCTTCTCAAGATTGGCTACCGCTGCGGCAAGATTGGCCTCTGCAGCAGCAACGTCAGCGCTCACGCCGCTCGTTCCGGTGGCAAGCGAAGTTTTAGCAACCTCAACCGCAGCCTTGCGTGCACGAAGATTTTCTAAAGTTGCGGTGAGCGACGCCGCGAGAGCGTTAACTGAAACAGAGGCGACGCTTGCATCAGCGCGGTAAGCAGAAATGGTAGCCTCGGTCACCCCATTAGCAGGGATTGCACCATTTAAGGCAGCGACCACGTTTTGCATAAACAATTGAAGTGTGGCGACCTCCTTTTGAACCAACTCAAGCTCAACGATCAAAGCGCTAGAGGAAAGACTATCAGCTGAAGCTCCAGCGTGACGAGCAAGTATTGGCTGCATCGCTATACGCCCGTTCTCCGCAAGTGTCACTGACTGAGAGTTGGATGATGAGAGGTTAAACTGTGGTACTGGAGAAGTTGGGTTTGAAAAAGTCTGATCAGCTTTGCGCCTCACCACATCATCAACAGTTGCATACGCTGATGCAATACTTGTTCGCGCACTCTCTTCAGCACTTTTTGCAGAGAGCTCTGCTGACTCTATGTTGATACCACCCACTGCAATGGTGCTTTTTGTCTTATCAAGTGCCGCACGTGCTTGGGCTACTTGTGCACGCTGGCTGTCATTTTTTAACTCTGCGATAATGGTGCCTGCTGCAACAAAATCACCAAGCCCGCGGTACACACCCGAGACAGTGCCGGAGAAATCTGGTGCGACCAACGCCTCTCTTGTTGCGCGTACGGTGCCAATAAGTGAGAGCGGTTCGAGTCCAGAGACGTCGACTACTTTAGTGATTGTGACACTACGATCTGCTGGCGGGATATCTTCAACCGGAGAACCTCCAAAAAAGTACCAAAGGGTAATAAGAATAATGATAACAACGGCCGCCCCTACCGCAGATTGGCGCGGGTATGAACGGATATATGAAGTTATGATTTTAAAAACTGTGGCGAGGTGCTTTCCAATGATAGTAAGCTGTCTCGCAATAAGATGTAGGTAGAGCATGGTGACGCCTCAGAGTACCATATCTAGCCATTTTTTACTAAGGTGGTACAATCTAAAAATGCACGTGACGGTAGCTAGAGTACACGACAATTTGTTTGACGGAGAGGCCTTCAAAGTCAGCGTTCCAACTACTGGAGGTGAAATTGGCATACTTCCACATCACGAACCCTTGGTCGCTACGGTAAAGAAGGGAAGGTTGGTCGTGTCTCATCAAAATGGTGAGGAGGTATTTGACGTCGAGAGTGGGGTAGTTGAGGTGAGCAATAATCAGGTCACGGTCATACTCTAAAACTATGCTCGGTAATTTTTTCATGAAAATGATGCTCCAGCGGCAGTTAAAAAATCTGCCAAAGGATGCGCAGGAGAAGATGATGCGAGCGTTAGATGAGCACCCAGAATTTTTTAAGAAGATTATTGATGAGATAACGAAGAAGACAAAAAGTGGAGTATCGCAGATGGCGGCCGTACAGCAGGTTATGATGGCCAATAAGGCTGAGCTTCAAAAAATTCTCAGCCAATAATCAGTGGCGTACAAAAAAATATTTATACTTCTCGGCAATCCCGATGCTCTATCACTGACGGGAGCTTTTGCTGACGCGTATGAGGAGGGTGCGCTGAGCGCGGGGCACGAGGTGCGTCGTATGAACGTCGGAGATATGCGCTTTGACCCAATACTTCACAGAGGGTACAAAGAGATTCAAGCACTTGAGCCAGATTTGAGGACGTTTCAAGCAAATATTACGTGGTGCGAACATTTTGTAGTAGTGTATCCAAACTGGTGGTGCACCATGCCAGCCTTGCTTAAGGGAGTGTTTGATCGAGCGTGGCTCCCTGGATTTGCGTTCAACTTTTATAAAGACGGCAGGTTGGGATGGGTTAAACGGCTTAAAGGAAAAAGTGCACGCATACTAATCGCCGCCAACCTGCACCCGTGGGCTACATGGCTTATGTTTGGAGAGTTTACTAATGAGCTTGCACGTGGGATTTTGGGTTTTTCTGGCTTTTCCCCTGTGAGGACCAAGGTGTTTGCTCCTGCAGAGCGAGTAACTATGACGCGCCGCGCATGGTGGATACGACGTGTTAAAGATATGGGCCGCCGCGCTCGCTAGACTGCGCAACTTAGTAGCTTGTGATATAGTCGCGCTATGGGATTTGAACACATGGCTAGAGCGCATGAGGTCAAGGCCGAACTTAAAAAGTACGGTGGCAAACGATTTCCTCACGCTTTGGATTCAGTAATTCTTGAAGACGGAACACAGTGGCATGTAGGTAATTCTGACGAGAAGAGTGGTCGAATATATGTATGGCGGCCAGAATATGGTGGTGGCAGGTATCACTCAATGGGTTCACCGGGATACAGTGTTCGAAATAGGACAGTGACCATCGAGGACGTGAAGCGCGTCTACTAGTCAGTCTATGGAGCTGTCTATTGGTATCGTGGGGCTTCCGAACGTGGGAAAGTCGACGTTGTTTAATGCACTGACGCGCAAAGAAGTGCTGATTGCCAACTATCCATTTGCAACCATCGATCCATCTGTTGGTGTGGTCGCGGTCCCAGACCCACGTCTTGAAAAATTGACTCAGATCTCTGCGTCAGCCAAGACAGTACCCGCGGTAGTCGAGTTTGTAGACATTGCAGGTCTTGTAAAAGGGGCATCAGAGGGAGCGGGGCTCGGTAATCAGTTTTTGCAGCACATCAGGGAGGTGAATGCGATTGCGGAGGTGGTGCGCATTTTTGACGATGGCGATATAACACATGTTGATGGCGAGATAGACCCTGTGCGTGATATTGAGGTAATTAACCTCGAGCTTGTGCTCGCTGATCTTCAAACGGTAGCAAAGCGGCTTCAATCAGTTGAGCGCGACGCAAAACGTGGAGATAAGGCGGCAGTGCTTGAACAGATCGCACTAAAAAAAGCTGCAGATGTGCTTGAGGCAGGGAAGTTGGCCGTAAGCGCAAAGCTATCTGATGAGGAGGGGCTGGCAATCAAAGGTCTCCAATTGTTGACGATGAAGCCAATAATGTACGTGCTCAACAAGAAGGCGGGGGGTCATAATTTGGATGAAATGAAGGATCCGCGCTACGAACGTTTGGTGGAATTTCTTACTGATCTTGGGGCGACCTATACCACTGTTGATGCCGCTATCGAGGGAGAGTTGAACGAAGTATCTCAAGAAGACAAGCAGACATTTAGGCAGGAATATGGAGTGTTTAATGATGGGGTTGATGATTTGATACGCAGCGCATACTCGCTTCTTGGTTTGCAAAGTTATTTCACTACAGGCCCAGATGAGACGCGTGCGTGGACCATACGTGTTGGTGCGACTGCGCCTGAAGCGGGACAGGCAATACACACTGATTTTAAAGATAAGTTTATTCGCGCCGAGGTGGTGAGCTATGAACAGCTTATAGAGGCTGGATCAATGGCAGCAGCGCGAGAGAAGGGGTGGCTCCGCACTGAAGGTAAGGAGTACATTGTCAAAGACGGTGACGTCATCGAATTTAAGATCTAGACATGGGACGCGAGAAGTCCGCCTCAAAGAAAAAGGAGGGACTGTCATGCCGCTGGTGCATGTCAACAACTCGCGTAACTAAAAGCCCATTTGGAGGTGGGCTTTGCGCAGAATGCAGAGAGCGAAGCTCAAATTTTTGGAATACCCTACACCAAAAAACTGTCACAGTGGAGGCTGAAGTGGTACACTAGAGCTATATGGAAACAACTACAAAACCCAAGGTGACCCCAAAGGACTTTTTCCTCTGGCTTGGAGCCATGGTGGCGCTCTATGTCTCGGCGACATCCTTAATACTTTTAGTACACAAGTATATTGAGGTGTGGTATCCGGACATGGCACTTGTGGGGTATAGCGACCCATACTCGGGTACTATTAGGTTCTCAATCGCGTCATTGATTGTCTTGTTCCCGCTCTTTGTACTGCTTATGAGGCTTGTGCACAGCGAGATTCGTAAGATTCCTGAAAAGAGAGAACTTTGGGTCAGGCGTTGGATGGTCTTTATCACGCTTTTTGTCGCGGGTGCGACTATCGCGGGAGATTTAATTGCAGTTATCTACACATTTTTGGAAGGGGACCTTACTACTCGATTTTTGCTCAAGGCTCTTACCATCCTTGTTGTTCTTGGTGGTGGGTTTTGGTACTACCTCGAAGAGCTTAAGGGCACGTGGGAAACAAAAGAGGGTCTCTCAAAGCTTATTGGTGGCGTAGTCGCTCTCGTGGTGCTTGTCTCCGTAGTGTCTGGATTCTTTATCATTGGTTCTCCAGCAGAAGCGCGACTTGAAAAGATAGACGTACAGCGTACCACTGACCTCCAGAACATTCAGTGGCAAGTTGTAAACTTCTGGCAACTTAAGCAGGCTATCCCAGCGTCACTTGATGAGCTCAACGACCCGATCTCTGGATTTGTTGTTCCTGTTGATCCTGATACAGGAGCCACATACATCTATGAGCGCACCAGCAACTCTTCGTTCAAACTCTGCGCGGTGTTCTCGACAGCAAGTGACGCAACATCACTTACCATGCCTCGAGATCCATACATGGTTGATCAAAACTGGACACATGGCACTGGTGAAGTTTGCTTTGACCGCACTATAGACCCAGAACGCTATCCACCGTATACAAAATAGGGTAGGATTGATTGATGGATGGCGAGTACGACCATAAGGAGATAGAGAAAAAGTGGCAAGCAGAGTGGGAGAGTGGTGGTACCTACCGCACCACTGAGTCAGAGGGCAAGCCTAAGGCCTTTGTTTTGGATATGTTCCCCTATATATCGGGGGCTGGGCTGCATGTCGGCCACCCCAAGGGGTATATCGCGACAGATGTGTACTCACGAATGAAGCGCATGCAAGGATTTAATGTCCTGCACCCTATGGGTTGGGACGCCTTTGGGTTGCCAGCAGAGAACTATGCTATTAAAACCAAGACAAAGCCGCAAGTAGCGGTAGCTAAGAATGTCGCCTGGTTTAAGGAGCAGCTGCAGATGATTGGCTTTGATTATGATTGGGATCGAGAGGTCAATACCTCTGACCCAAACTTTTATAAGTGGACGCAGTGGATTTTCTTGAAGTTGCTCGAGAAGGGGCTTGCGTTCCGTGCCTACGCACCAGTTAACTGGTGCCCCAAAGACCAGACCGTACTTGCAAATGAGGACGTCGAAGCAGATGGCACGTGCGAGCGCTGTGGCACTAAGGTAGAGAAGCGTCTGATGCGCCAATGGGCCTTAAAGATCACTGACTACGCGGACCGCTTACTCGATGATCTGGAGCTCCTCCCACGTTGGCAAGAAAACATTAAAGAGATGCAGCGCAATTGGATTGGTCGTTCAGAAGGTGCCGAGATCAGCTTTGAACTATATTTTGAAAATGAGAAGTTGAATGATAACCGTGGCCCCAATGGCGAGAAGGCTGCACTGTCCGTATTTACAACTCGCCCAGACACACTCTATGGCGCGACATACATGGTGCTCGCACCAGAACATCTGTGGGTCACACTTGCGCTTGATAAGGACCATGCCGGAGTACTGCAAAATGCTGACGAAGTGCGTGCGTATGTCGAGGCTGCAAAGGACAAGACAGAGATAGAGCGTACTGCAGAGGGGAAGGAAAAGTCGGGCGTACAGCTTAAAGGAGTATGGGCAATCAATCCGGCAACCAAGGAGCGTATCCCAATGTATGTTGCTGACTACGCGCTAGCTCACTATGGCACTGGTGCCGTCATGGCCGTCCCCGCGCACGACGAGCGCGACGCGCAGTTTGCTAAGAAATACAATTTACCTGTTAAACAAATTGAACTCGAGGACAGCCATGCAATGGTTGAACAGTTCGGTAAGGCAGTCACTAAGTACCGGTTGCAAGACTGGGTGTTTAGCAGACAACGCTATTGGGGCGAGCCGATTCCAGTCGTCCATTGCGAGAAGGACGGTGTGGTCCCTGTGCCAGAGGATCAGCTGCCAGTAATGCTACCCGAGTTAGAGCATTACGAGCCAACCGGGACCGGCGAGTCTCCGCTCGCCAACATTACTGACTGGGTCAACACGACTTGTCCTAAGTGTGGCGGACCTGCCAAGCGCGAGACAGACACAATGCCGCAGTGGGCAGGGTCATGCTGGTACTACTTGCGGTTTATGGATCCGCACAACAACACAGCACTTGTTGATACCAAAAGAGAGAAGGCTTGGGCGCCAGTCGACCTCTACGTCGGTGGGGCAGAGCACGCAACTCGGCACCTCATCTACGCGCGTTTTTGGCACAAATTTTTGTTTGATCTTGGATATGTATCTACCACGGAGCCGTTCTCTGAACTTCATTCAGTTGGACTTATCCTTGCGGAGGATGGAAGAAAGATGTCAAAGCGATGGGGAAACGTGGTAAACCCTGACGACATAGTCCATCAATTTGGCGCCGACTCACTACGCGTGTATGAAATGTTTATGGGCCCATTTGCTAATGCGGTCGCGTGGTCAACCAACGGTCTTGTTGGTGCGCGACGCTTTATTGATAGAGTGTGGAGATTGAGGACAAGAATTGAAGATACCACTGATGATAATGAACTTTTAATACATCAAACTATAAAGAAAATTGGAGACGATATTCTGGCGTTTAAATTTAACACTGCGATCTCGCAGCTCATGATTTGTCTAAACGGACTCGAGGCATCCAAGACTGTCTCGCGTTCGACCTACGAATTGTTTCTCAAGCTTCTTGCTCCTTTTGCTCCGCACGTTACAGAAGAGCTCTGGCATCGTATGGGAAACAAGGGGTCAGTTCATCTGGAAATGTGGCCTAATTTTGACCCTTCAAAATTGGACTCTGACTCAGTAACTATTGCTGTTCAGGTCTCTGGTAAAACTCGAGGGACGGTATCAGTCAAACGCGGAGCGAGCCAAGATGAAGTACTGAGCGCTATCCGTGATGTAGAAAAAATGGCTCACAATATACCTATTTCACCAAGCAAGGTCATATATATCCCAAATAGGGTCATTAATGTCATTCCGTAAATTTTGACTTTTTTCAAGGAACTGTGGATAACTGTGCCCCCCTTTGACTCGCTTTTAAAAGTGTGCTATAAGGATATGGTATAACTAATGCATAGAAACTAACAACACCCATGGCCAAACTCACTTTTAAGCCCCGAGATGTGTCGAAGCGCCTCATACAGCACCTCCCACAACGTTCACGGGACGTTATCGTGAGCCGGTATGGCCTAAGCGATAAAAAGGAAGCTGAAACACTTGATGCGATAGGTAAGCGCTACGGTATAACGAGAGAACGAGTTCGTCAGATTGAGAATCACGCCATTAAATCGATACAAGAGTCTCCTGTCATGGGCAAGGAGTCGCCTGCGTTGCAATCACTTGAAAACGCAATTCGCGAGCTTGGGGCAGTACTTCCTGAACACAGCATTTTGTCAGAGTTTGCAACAGACCCCGCAACAAAGAATCATTTGTATTTCCTCATGGTAGTAGGTAAGCCTTTCACGTCTAGAAAAGAGGACGAAAATTTTAAAGCGCGTTGGTTTGTTGATGAAGCTGTTGCAAAGGCAGTTGAGGACGCCCTCAAGACAGTGCACACGTCAGTTAAGCAAGACGATGTCGTTACAGAAGACAAATTGGTTGATCACGTCATGAGTTGTCTTGTGCGCGTCAACGTAAAGTACAAGAACAAAGAGACTGTCAAGCGCTGGCTTGAACTTTCAAACTGCCTTATGAGAAATCCGCTTGGCGAGTGGGGTCGCACCTCAGCTCCTGGGATCAAGCTCAAGAACATTCGCGAGCATGCCTACCTCGTTATGAAGCGCCATGGCTCACCAATGCACTTTAGGGAAGTAGCAAAGGCAATTGAGAAGACATTTGGCAAGAAAGCGCACCAAGCCACGGTACACAATGAACTAATCAAGGACAGCGCACGCTTTGTGCTTGTCGGTCGGGGCTTGTACGCACTCAAGGAGTGGGGATACCGCTCTGGTCATGTGATCGACATCATCAAGCACAACCTCAAAGAGAAGGGCCCAATGACTCGTGACGAGATCATTAAGGCGGTTGGGAAGGAGCGACATGTAAAGACAAACACTATTCTGGTCAATTTGCAGAATAATCCAATGATTGCCAAGCAGAAGGACGGCAAGTACGCACTCGCAAAAAAATAGTAGTTTGCACATGATATAGTTTTTGGATGGATTGGCGCATTGGCGCTCGCTTTTCACTCGTCGCGATCCTTATCGGTATCCCAGTTCTCATCTACTGGGCGCCAGTGGTAGCGTCATATATTGTAAATTTTTTTGTGGCTCTTATGCCGCTGTGGTTGCCAGTGCTTCTTGTGCTTATTGGGTGGCCGCTGTGGCTTACGTACGTACGGTCGCAGTACGCTTCATCTATTGAGTACGTAACGCTTGAATTAAAACCTGGGGACAATACGCCAAAATCTGCAAAGCCAATGGAGCTGGTGTTCTACTCGCTCTACCACCGAGTGGAGCAAACACTGCTTAATACCTTACTTTTAGGCGTAGTGCGGATGCCGTGGTGCTTTGAAATATCAGCAACGGGAGGAGTGGTTCGCTTTTACATGCACGTGCCAATCATGCACAGAGCTGCCATAGAAGGGAGAATTCGCGCAGAGTATAGAGATGTCGATATTGATGAAGCACGCGACTACTCCCGAGAGACACCGTTCAACCCTTTTGGAGATCGACTGGTAATGCGAGAGTACACACTCTCAAAGCCAGACCCATATCCTCTTGCTACGTATGAATCGCACGAACATGAAAAAGTTCGACGAGACGTGTTCAACGAGATGCTTGAAGATTTGTCACTGGTAGGCGAAGGAGAAGAGCTTTGGATATCGCTCATGATGCGTCCGCACCAGCGAGAGTGGGGAAACGGCTATTTTGATGTGTTTAAGTACCCCGTAGACACTCTGCACGAGGACGCGCGTACTGAAATACAAAAATTAATTGGCGCAGCTGGCGACGTGCGCGGATTGCCCGCACACCTTCAGCGCGTGGTGCGCGGCATTGAGGAGGCGCTGCAGAAACCGTCTTTTGATTGTGGGCTCCGCGCACTGTATCGGGCAACTAGCGACAGTTGGAACGAGGCACGGGCTGAATCGTTGGATACATTATTTGAGCGTTATAACGACCCAGACTTGAATGGCTTTGTCTCGTATAATCCACGTGAGCAGATACAGTGGCCGATGTCTGATATTCTTGCAGCTGTGCCACAGTCTGACGCTGAATACTTTTTACGACTGTACCGACGGCGTGCTTTTTTTGCGCCACCATACTACGGGAGAACGTTTGTACTTAACGCAGAGGAGATAGCGACGCTTTTCCATATACCAAAAGTGGGACGGGCGAGCGCCCTGTCGAGGTCACGTGGAAAACGTCTTGAGCCGCCAGAAAATCTCCCTATTTAGCACTATGAGATTCCAAAAAGCTTGTTTGTATATTTGTATTGCAGTAGTGTTTTTGTACGCACTACTTGTCGCACCACCACTTGATACGCCGGCAGGTACTATATTTCATATTGATGAAGGAGCGTCAGTTGATGCTGTTGCGCGCGACCTTAAGGAGAGGCACAGCATACAATCAAGACTTGTATTCAAAATTGCAGTATATCTTTTTGCGCGTGGCGGGGTTCAGGCGGGAGCATATGCGCTTCATGGAGAAAATACTGTGTGGCTTGTACATAGGCTTGGGACTGGCGACAGCGGGCTTGAGTCAGTCACGGTGACTATTCCAGAAGGGTCAACAGTCCGCGATATGGGAGTACTATTTCAAAAGACTTTGGGTGACTTTGACAGCGCATTGTTTGCACGTCTGGCGATAGATAAGGAAGGGTACCTGTTCCCTGACACGTATCACTTTGTGCAAGGGACTGCCCCGTCTGTCGTGATCGGAGCAATGGCAAGAAACTATGATGAAAAGATTGAGCCACTCTTAACTCAGATTGCATCGTCTACCCATACCGAGCACGAGATCATAACTATGGCATCTCTTTTAGAGCGTGAGGCACGACAGTACGAGACCAAGCGAATTGTGGCTGGCATTTTATGGAAGCGCATTACTCTCGGGATGCCACTGCAGGTCGACGCTGTGTTCGGGTACATTTTTGACAGAGAAACCTACTCGCCGTCGCTTGATGATCTTGAAGTTGACTCTCCATACAACACATACAAGAATAAAGGACTTCCTCCTGGCCCAATCGCAAACCCTGGTCTTGAATCGATCAAGGCGGCGCTCAACCCAACACAAACGCCATACTTGTACTATCTCACTGGAAAAGATGGAAAGATGTACTACGCAAGAACTTTTGAGCAGCATGTAGCTAATCGTGTGCATCTGCGCTAATGTCCATTGATGCGAAAAGAAGTAAGAAGGCGCGTGCCTGCCACGACGAGCTATAGTCTTGAAGACATTAAGCATTGGATTAAGCTTAAAAATACGATTGACGATACGGGACACGAACTTACGTGGCGAGAAGTATCTGAACTTACTCGCGTGGGAGCCGATGTTATGAAGGCGATAGTTTCTCGGTATAGGTTGAATAAGCGAGCTGGGGTGCACGAACAACATAAAAAGTTGCGAGACAGAATTCAAACCGAAATCGATGCTGGAAAAACAGGCATTCAAATCGCACGTAAACTAAAAAAGAATCGCTTTGCCATTGCGCGACATATCAGGCTCATGGGATACCAATTAGAGGATAGAAATAAAAGAGATAAACCGGTGCGGGACAGATAAATCTTGTTTGCCATCTAAACTGACGATACACTCGTTAGGTGGCAAAGGTATACGTTGGCCTCTCAGGAGGAGTCGATTCGGCCGTGGCGGCGCACCTGCTTTTAAGGGAGGGGCACACGGTGATAGGAGCCTTTATTAAAGGTTGGGAACCAGATTTTTTACCCTGCACAGGAACTGCAGACCGCCTGTCAGCAATGCGAGTTGCCGCACATCTAGGCATACCGTTTGAAACCGTGGATCTCGAAGCAGAATACAAGCGAGACGTGGTTGATTATTTTGTCCACGAGTACAAAGAAGGCAGAACACCGAACCCAGATGTTGCCTGCAATCGATTTATTAAATTTGGATCATTTTGGCAATATGCAAAAAAGAATGGAGCAGATTTTATAGCGACGGGGCACTATGCAGATATACACGGAAATGAAGACATGTTTACTCTACATCGTTCACGGGATCAAGAAAAAGATCAGTCGTATTTTTTGTGGACACTAAGTTATGAAGACCTTGCGCATATTCGAATGCCACTAGGAAAATATCGCAAGTCTGAGGTTCGCGCACTTGCAAGAAGAATCAAGCTTCCAAACGCAGACCGCAGGGACTCGCAAGGGCTATGCTTTCTCGGGCATGTAAACATGCACGACTTTTTAATTCGCACGATAGGAAGGAAGAGTGGACAGGTGATGAGCCCAACAGGAGAAGTGCTTGGAGAGCATGATGGGGTTCATCTCTATACGCTAGGCCAACGGGTACCGGTCATGAGGGGAGAACGCTACTATGTCGTTGAAAAGCGAAGCGAAAAGAATGAGCTTGTCGCAGCCCCCACCATAGACACAGCGCCCAAAACGCAGTACAGACTTTCAGGACTGCATTATGTAAGTGGTGCTCCAACAACACAGAGCCTAGAAGCCCAGTATAGGTACCATGGACCTACGGTAGAGGCTACAATTGAGAAAGACGTTATCACATTCAAAGAGCCGATACTTGCCGCGCAGGGCCAATCGGTGGTCTTATATGCTCTGAAGGGAACTGAAATGCTTGGCGGTGGTATCATTGAGCAATGGTTGAAATAGTCAAAGGCGACGGCACACGAGAGCTTTTTAACGTGCTCAAACTTGCAGACTCTCTTACTCGTTCAGGTGCTGACTCAGCGCTTGCAACTCAAGTTGCGGAGACAATAGCGAGTGGCGTGGAGGATGGAATGACGACCTCAGAAATTTATCGTCATGCGTACAAACTGCTTCACAAAGCCGAGCGAACGTACGCCGCGCGCTACTCGATGCGCAGAGCAATACTTGAGCTTGGACCCACAGGTTACCCATTTGAAGATTATGTCTCTGAACTAATGCGCGCTAAAGGCTATGAAGTGAAGACCCGCGTTATGGTGCAGGGGCGCTGTATTGAGCATGAGGTAGATGTTGTTATGAAGAAAGACGGCAAAACAATTGGAGCAGAACTTAAATTTCACAACCAACCGGGGTACAAGACAGATGTCAAAGTAGCTCTCTACGTTCGTGCGAGGTTTACCGATATTGACCTTGGCGCTGAGGATAAGGGCGAAGAGAAACATGTGCACGAAGGATGGCTCATGACCAACACTAAATTTACCGATCATGCGATCCAGTACGCGATGTGTTCTGGTATTGGCTTAGTTGGGTGGGACTATCCGAGCAAGGGAAACCTTGACGACATTATTCAGGAGACAAAGATTTATCCGGTCACCATTTTGACGACCCTTACAAACGCTGAGAAGTCACGCCTCCTTGCGGCGCAGGTACCGCTCTGCTCAATAGTTGCGGCAGATCCAAGTGTGTTGAGGAGGGCAGGTATTCCTGATAGAAAAATTACTAGCGTTGTAGCCGAAACCTCGGCTCTGTGTAAGGCGTAGCATGTCTCAGTACTATAAACCGAATCGAAAACAGGATTGGAACTATGGTGGCCCAAAGTGGAGGCTGTCACGCTCAAAGATTGATCTTTTTGTTGAGTGCCAGCGTTGTTTTTATGTTGACAACAAGCTTGGCACCGCGCGACCTCCAGGGTTCCCGTTTAACCTATACTCAGCTGTCGATAAACTGCTCAAAAAAGAGTTTGACCTGCATCGCGCAAGGGCAACG
>CAYHUS010000014.1:0-15339 GCA_964359715.1 uncultured Candidatus Saccharibacteria bacterium | reverse complement strand
CTTTTTTTACTACTTTAGCAACAAGTGCACCCGCAAGAACATTTGTGTATATCGCCGCAAGCACAAGCACGACCCCATAGACAGCGAGAAGCAGTATCCCCGCAAACAGTCCTACAACGCTCACCATAAGCACAACTGCCGCGATAGGCATAAGCACTGCCACACCAAGACCGATAAGCGCCATGGTTCCAAATTTTCCAACTGCATTCTGAGCGAACGAGTGTGAGAATGTCTTCCACACCGCACCTGCAACTAATGATGCCGCAAGAAGCGCTATAAACTTTATCAGCACCAACACGGTGACGATTGCAAGCAGCGCAGTGGCCAAGGTTGTTCCATCTACTTTGGGCACATCAAGCTTGGTATAGGTAACCTTCTCGCCGAGTCGCGCCCCTTCAAGGACTGTTGCTTCTTCTGATGAACGGTAAGCCAAAGTTGAACCAATTACTGTTTTCTCGCCAAAGGTTACTTTTCCTTGCGAGGTCACAAACACTGGACCTGCAAGCGTTCCATTTACCAAGGTTTCACCAGCGTATATTTTTGTTTGTCCATTTACTGTTCCCTGCATAAACACAGCGCCTCCTGCTGCAACCAAATCCCCCGCAATAACAGTGCCGGGAAGAATGGTTACTGCACCGCCCACAACAGTTACGTCACCGCCAACCATCCCTTGGATAGTCACTTGGCCGCCAACAACGCGGATATCACCTCGAACGTCCTCAACAATATCTACTGTCCCACCTGCTGCAAGCACATCTCCCCACACACCTCCGTTCTGTAAAATTTTGCCTCCCGCGACAATTAAATCTTTCTGTGCTGTTGATGAAAATGTTACCTGACCGCCTGCCACATACAGATTTTGCGGGACAAGCTCTTGCTCAGTAATAGTTACCATATCCCCTCGCTCAAACCGAGCCGCAAAAACGCTCGTAAGTGGGAGCATGATTAAAAGCGCGACTGCTGTAAAAATCGTTAGTTTCTTCATACCCACATAGTACGCCTCCCTTACGGGGAGGCAAGTATCTCCCTCGCGACACGCTGACCCTCCTCAATGGCGCCGTGGACCATGCCTGCGTGGCCGCGGGTGTTGGTTGCCTCTCCACAGTAATAGATAGTGTCTTCAATGGGCCGCGCAAGTATGTCCCTCGTATCCTCCATACCCACTGTTGGGAATGAATATGAGCCATACGCGAACGGGTCATCGCTCCACGTTAAGTGCCGCGCCTCTCGAATAAGGTGCCGAACTGCGCTCCCCATCCCTTGGACCAGATCATCAATACCGGCTTGAATTGCCTCTTTCTGTGGCAGTCGGGCTAGCTCATCTGCCCTCGACCCTCCACTGAAGCCAACGAGCACTTTTTCATCTCCAAACCACCTCTGCCACCAGTGCCCGACAGGTCCCTCAGTATCCAACATTCTAAATCGAGGAAACCTTCCCTCAACCCACAGCAGTGTTTTTGTTGAGTTGCCAAACCCTATTGCACGAACCCCTTGCTCAAATCCAAGCGGCAAACGCGGGAGAAACTCGGGCGGACTTTTCTTCATCACCCCAATAGGGATAGTCACAATCAACTTTGATGCGCTCAGGTGTGCTCCATTATGGCACTCGACATTTACCATGCCCTTCTTCCACTGAATTCGAGTAACGCGGTGTGCAAGGCGAATATCAGATCCTTCTGCATATCCCTGCATTACTTTGTCATACCCATCGGTGATCCAAAAATTCTTTCCACCATTGGTCGCCAACCTGTCTTCGTGGACGATCCCGCGCACGGACAAGAGCCCAGGGTCTGCAGCCTCAATATCTGCTATTTCTCTAATCTTAAAAAAAACTGCCTCCTCGTCTTTTCCAAACTTTCTAAAGTACTCTGCGAGCGATATGTCGGGTCCTTCATACTTCCATAACTCGTCATCAGACTTAATGAACCGTTGGTATAAGTCCTCTGTATCTGATCTGATATGACCATTCTTCCCAAACAGGCGATAACTATCTGCACTCTCTAGTCCCCACTCCTCAGTGGCAAGTCCTTTTTTCTTCACCATGTCCCATGTCAGTGCATTCTCTCCGTGAATAAATTCAGCTCCTGCCTCAACCACCCCCCGATCTCGAAGCGTATGAACTCTCCCGCCAATTCTACTGCGGGCCTCAAGTATGACGACTTTTTTGCCTCCCTGCAGTAAATCTCGAGCAACAGCAAGACCTGCGGGTCCTGCTCCAATTACAATCACGTCGTATTGATCGGCCACAAACCCTATTTTGACACGAATTTCTTCGCCGCTATAAAGACTGTGTAGTTGAACTTCAAATCTTGGATCTTTGCATCAAGTACATCAAGCCCATACACGTCACCTGCACGCTGAGATGCAACCACTGCGGTAGATGAAGGGAGAGCGCCTTCAGATAGATCTTTTGCCGCCGTTGCTGTATCAACATACTCACCAACTTCAATGTTTGGCCACTGGCGCTGTAGATACATGCGGCATTGTCTGAGCGCTTGACGCTGCGAGACAATCTTGGTCACATCCGTTGCGCGTGTCCCCTTCTTAACCAAAAGCATGTGATCAACTGGCACCTCAAATATCTTGTCAATCGAAAACTGGTGCTCCGCTATTGCTGGCAGGTACTCGGTCACGACACCTCCGTTCGAATTCTCAATGGCAAAAATCCCAACGTCAACTTTTCCCTCCGCTACCGCATCGAGCACGGCGCCTGCATGGGTAAGAAACTCAAGTTCCGCATTTTGCCCACCAAGGTATATATGTGCAGCCGCTTCTGTAAACGAACCCGCGACACCTGAAATTCCAATACGCATTATGTTAGACTACCATCATGACACAGGACTTCAAAATGCCTACCGAGGATGAGCTAAAAGCAAAACTTACACCAGAAGAGTACGAGGTGCTACGAAATAAAGGCACTGAGCTCCCCTACACAGGAGACTTTCTTACAAAATCCGCCGACGGTACCTTCGCTTGTAAAGTTTGTGGACAACCGCTGTTTGAGTCCACAGCCAAATTTGACTCAATGACAGGATGGCCATCATTTGATCAAGCAATAGCAGGTGCCGTCGAAGAAGTCGCGGATGCGTCGCATGGTATGAACAGAACAGAGACACGATGCTCACGTTGTAAGTCACATTTGGGGCATGTTTTTGACGACGGCCCAACCGAGACTGGCAAGCGGTACTGTATCAACTCTGTGTGCCTTGACCTTGATACCAACATGACCCCACCTCCGCGCGCCGCGCGCCCACCCGCTGATACCGAAGAAACTATTGCTGACACCCCTGCATGAAGGAAGTTGCTGTATTCGGTGGAGGGTGCTTCTGGTGCACTGAGGCTGTTTTTCAACAACTTAAAGGTGTCACAAGTGTAACCTCAGGTTACGCAGGTGGAAAGTTAAAAAATCCTACCTATTGGGATCTGCACAGCGATGACACTGGGCACGCTGAGGTAATCAAGGTTGAGTATGATAAATCGCAAATCTCATACCATGACCTACTCACCGTATTCTTCGGAACTCATGATCCCACGCAAGTAAATCGACAAGGTTACGACGTGGGTACTGAATACCGCTCGCTCATCTTAACCACATCCAAGGACCAAAGGTCTAAGGCAGAAAAATACATTGCTGAGCTCAAGGCAAATGGGCTTGGAGTTGCCACTGAAGTAGCAGCTCTTGAAGCTTTCTATCCTGCCGAGTCGTACCATCAAGACTACTATGAGAGCAATAAATCAGCACCCTACTGTCAGCTCATCATTGACCCAAAACTACAAAAACTACAAGAAAAATTTGCAGACCTTCTAAAAAACCAAACAAAATAAAGCTTATTTCTGTTCGACCTCGGAGGTCGAACACTATGCTTTAAGGGTTAGGTCGGGAGCGTAAACCAAAAGGTCGATCCCTTGCCATCACCCTGCGACCGCACACCAATGGTGCCGCCATGTTTTTCAATAATGCTCTTTGCAACGGCGAGCCCAATGCCCACCCCCTCGGTGTCAGACGTCTTTGCGGCTTCAGATCTATAAAACGATGAGAAAATACGGTCTCTATCTTCATCACTTACACCTATCCCAGTGTCAGAAACACTAAATGTAATCGTGCGTCGTTCTTGTGTTACCGAAACTCGAACTGAACCTCCCGCACGATTGTACATAACTGCGTTTTCTATAAATATATCCACAACAGAGCTAATGCGTCCCGCATCTCCAATAGGTTTTTTAGCTGTAGGGTCAACCTCAGTTACCACAGAGAGGTTCTTTTCTTTTATCTGTACATCAAAACGACCAAGTGCGTTTGTAATTGCTAACAACAAATCAACTGGCTCTTTCTTGTAGCTATATGACGTATCTTCAGTTCTCGCAGCCTCCATCAAGATGTTAGTCAGCTCAATAAGCCTATTGTTTGCAATATCAATACGCACAATACCTTCTTTAAGAGCTTGGTTGTCCTTTGCCTGTGCCATGAGGTCTGGTATTGCCCATCTGATACGTGTAAGAGGGGTACGAAGCTTGTGGGTAGCAATAGTGATAAACTCGTACTTCAAGCGATCTGCGTCCTGCGTCTGTGACCACACAGTGCGCGCAATAACAACCGCAACAACCGCGGCGCCAAGCGGCACCGTCCAAAACTGAAGCCACGGTATAGTTCTAACTAGAAAGTCGTTGAGCAAAATAAGTGCAGTCAAAAAAGCGGCAACAAGTCCAATGGAAACACCGTAGAAAAATGCACGTCGGACAACAAGGCGAACGTCGAGAAGGTTAGATGAGAAAATGCCGTACGCTATCGGCAAAAGGTAAAACCCTAGGAACATCCCAAATATTGGGTCAATAGGTATGTTGTAGACGAGCGCAAAATTCGAGCATCCAATAATGTACCCCACCATGAGCATTAGGATGAAGTACTCATATCGTTTCTTCTCAATACCACCAGAATGGGTATACACAACTAAAAGATTTACAAACGCTACCAGTGGCAAAACTAAGAAGTGTGCAAGCATCACTGAATACAACCACCCCGCATCGAGGTAGTACATAAAGTAAAGCTTTGGCAGTACCTGTGGCAAAAATGCACTGGGTAACACCCATGCTGTTGCAAAAATCGCTATACCGCTTATGTAGGTAAAAGCAATAAACCACCACCACTCTTTCTCCTTTTTAATGACATGAAATATGAAGTGCACAACTGCCATGGGAATAAGCACATCAAAGATGTTAAGGAACCACCAAAAATAAGCCGCGAAGTACTCAGTTTGTGTAGAAGCAATGATAAAAAAGACATGGTACACAAGAGTGGACACTGTGAGAAAGAAGAAAAGTTGGTTAGCTCGTTTTCGTGGATTTTGAGCAAGTATAAACAACCCCCCGCCCAGCATCATGAGCGCCGAGATCGCATTGCCGGCTAGTATTATGAGGAGCTGATCAGAAATACCAAACATTACTGATGCGGAGACTGCGGCGTTGAAACTTGAGTTTGTGGTGGCAAACCAATAACATCTTTGACAGTTACCAATATATTTGCGGGCATAGTTACCGCTTTTACAAAAAAGTGAAGCGCGCCAAGCTCTGTTGCTTTTTTTACATCATCTTCAGAGGAAAGATTGGAGAGCACTATGATCGGCATCTGCTTTGTCCCAAGGTCGGCCTTGAGCTGTCTGAGCACCTCAAACCCTTCTGTTTTGGGGAGTAAAAGGTCTAAAAGTACTAGGTCAGGCTTCCACTCACGAGCAACCTTAAGCCCTTCATCGCCATCATGCGCAAGCTGTACCGAGTACCCTGCTGTGACAAGAACCTTCTCAAGCGTTTCGCCAAAAAATCTCTCGTCTTCAATATAGAGAACCCGCTTGTCTGTAGCCATGCTACTAGTATACCCTCAGTTGTACCTGTTGGTACCCCTATCCTCACGTCCGCGAACGTGGTTTTCGTCCATCCCAAAGTAGTGTCCAACCTCGTGCCAGAGCGTATCCCGCACCACCTCATCAACTGGCCGCCCAGAGTCTTTTGCCTCTTGAAGTATTGGCCGCATAAAGAGCGTAATGGTGTCTGGCAGCGTCATACCTATCCCATATCCATCCCCTCGCTCGGTCTGTGGGACACCGTGGTAAAGACCAAGAAGCTCGCCATCATCCTTTCCCTCTTCAACTAGAACTGCAATGTTTTTCATTTTCTCGACAAACTTTTCTGGGACCTTGTCGAGTGCATCTGCCACTAGCCTTTCGAACTCCTTTTGTGTCATTGCGTTCTTACGGTAACCAGTACGGTGTCTCCGTCTTCAATACCCTCAGCGCGGCGGACTGACGCTTTGACCGGCAGAAGATAGGTGCCACTCTTTGAGTCAGGGAAAATGCTCGTGTCCCATACCGTTTTTCCTGCTTTGACACGAACTCGAATTGATCCAAAGCCACGCTTTGTTTTTACTGTCTTCTTTATCTTTTCTGACATAGCCTTTGGCACGTTGATAAACCTCCACTGCGCGCTCTCCCCTGGCCATACCCAAAGTTTTGCCTTAAATGTGTACGAACTCATATCCACCAGTATATGAGAAGTATAGAATATAACGACTATTGACTAATTGACTATCCACTCTATAATACTCACTCATGAGTCGGAGAGAGTTTACAAGTAGAGATGACCTTAATGAGCGCGACAGTAAAGCCGTGGAGCGAGAGCTTGGGGTGTTTCTTGCAATTACAGAAGATGTCCTTACCAGCGACTTCAAGCGGTTGGGGCTACGATACCGATGTCCCACTATAGTCCTTTCAGATAAAACTACGACCTCAAAAAGTGGTGTCTCAGTCTCGGAGGTAGGGCCAACCTACTTTTTTAGAGAGCATACCATATACATCGAGCCAACGTTTTATTTTGATCAAATTAGGCGCTTGATGCCCGACATTCGCAAAGCGACCCTTGCGTACAATGTTTTTCACGAAGTGGGTCATCATGTTCAAAATTTGCGAGATGGGGATCCTATAGAAACAACGAAACGTTTGGGAGTGCCTATGGGCTTAGTAGTAATAGCGCTTGAGCTTCAGGCAGATTGCATTGCAGGTATGCTAGCAAACATTGCGCATCGGGTAAGGCCTTTGTTCGATAAGGGTGACAAGGAAAATATAATGACGAGCGCCGAGTCGTTGGGTGATGATATGGTGGCAATGAAACTGCATGGAACTTTTGACCCGCTTCTCATGACTCATGGCACTGGCGCTATGCGCCGCACTGCGGTATCTCTTGGGCTTGGACTTGTCACACTTAAACAAGTTCCGCCAGTTGAGTGGTTTGTGAAGTATGCACTTCAAGCAACAAAAACTGAACCTGCAGATTGGAGAAGGTGGCAAGACGTCTCACCTCGATAAATCTAGTTACGTAATGATCTTTACGAGTTCTGAATAGAACGGTTCAGGGTCTTGTGGCGTGGTCATCATAAGTTTAAGCTGTCCGTCCACAATGCAGTAGGCTCGATTAACACCGAGCCTCTGTAGGAAATGAACGTTGTGGGAGATAACAACCATACCGCCCTGAAAATCACTCAACCCATCCGTGATACTGTCCAGAGTCTCAATATCAAGATTGTTAGTAGGCTCGTCTAGAATCAATAGATCCACTGGTACCGCCGTAACCATAGCAAGCGTTAATCGCGCTGCCTCCCCACCGCTTAAAACTGAAGCACGCTTTTTAACGTCTGCTGTTTGAGCAAACATAAATTTTGCTAGATGATCTCGTGCCTCTTGAGTAGTGAAGGTGCTGTGCACCGCTTCGATGTTTTCAAGAACAGTTTTGCTTTGATCTATTGTCCGATACTTTTGATCCACGTACACGATACTAGTCGCATTCACTCGCACTGGTGGGGTTAGCGTTCCTGCTCCTAATCCCACAAGCGCTTGGAGGAGAGAGCTTTTGCCTGACCCGTTCTTTCCAAGTACGGCCACACGATCACCAAACTGAAACTGGAGATGAATATCTTGTACCAGTACTTGCCCATTAATTGAAAGTGCTGCACCATCAACACTACAGAGCTGCTTCCTCCCTTCGTTCTGTGCTATGAGTCCAACGTGTACTTTTCGCTTTTGTATTGGCTTAAGTTGTGACAATTTCTCTTTTGTCTCCTCCATCTCCTCTTTGAATCGTACACGATGCTTCCCTGCACTTTGTTCAGACCTGTCTTTGAAAAAACCCTCCGTAAATTTATCTTTTGCATCATCTGCGCGGATGCGGCGCTGTTCTCTCTCTGCCCGTGCGGCACGGGTCTCAGTTTTCTCTAGTGCGCCACGTTGACGCTTTAGTGCCTTGCGCTCTCGTTCAAAAGATCGTCTCCGAGTTTCCTCTCGAGCCTTAAGTGCTTCTTGATAGGCACTGTAGTTGCCACCGTACTCTTCAACCGTCTGGTGTTCTATTGCCCAGATTCTAGAAACTGTTCGGTCCAAGAATAAAGGATCGTGGCTTACCACAATACATGCACCACTAAACGTGGCTAGATACTGTTCAAGGATTCTAAGCCCCACTACATCAAGGTGGTTGGTCGGTTCGTCTAGAAGAAGTATGTCAGGGTCGCGAATTGACCCAATAGCAATGTTTAGCATCATGAGCTCGCCCCCTGAGATCGTACTAATTAATGCCCCTTCCTTGATGCTCTCGCATTTAAAAAGTCTGTGGAGCTCTGCTTCCACCTTCTTCCACTCTGAGTCATACCGACTACAGTATGTGTTGACAGACTCATCGCTCTCAAAAAGACTAAGATCTATCTGTGGCAGATAGTAGCTAGTTGCAGAGGTGTCGATACCACCTGATGTTGGTTCTATCTGTCCATTAATGACTTTGAGCAGCGTACTCTTTCCAGATCCATTGGGTCCGACAAGCCCTATTCGAGCTCGAGGTGGCACTGAAAGAGACACGCCAGAAAACAGGGTGTGCTCATTAATCTCAACTGTGATGGTGTGGGTCGTTAGTAGTGAATGCATACACGCGTGCCCATTATGCGGGCGTAACCTAGTAAATGAGGTTTATGCGTGTGAAGCCATTGGAATGTTATTTCTCTAGTATACCACTAGTCTTTTCTTCGTGCTTTGGACCTATCGTTTTCAGTAAGGGCTTGTTTTCTTAAACGTACTGAAGATGGAGTTATCTCAAGATATTCATCGTCTGCCATGACTTCAAGTCCGCGTTCAATGGTCAGAGCGTATGGCGGCGTAAGCGCTATCGCATCATCTGACCCTGACGCACGCATGTTGGTAAGCTGTTTTCCCTTGGTAGGGTTTACTATCATCTCTTCACCTTTTGAAGTATTGCCAATGACCTGCCCCTCGTACACATCTATTGCAGGTCCTATATACAGTGTCCCCCTGTCTTGAAGGTTAAAGAGCGAAAACCCAAGTGCCTTCCCAGATGCCATAGAGATCATTGACCCGACTTGGCGCTTTTTAATTTCGCCTGCATACGGCTTAAATTCTATAAATCGAGAAGACAAGATCCCCTCTCCTTTGGTATCAACAATGAATTGGTTGCGATAGCCCAAAAGCCCTCGCGTTGGGCCCTCAAATATCATGCGCACCTGATCGCCGTGTATCTTTAGGTCTTTCATTTGAATGGCGCGTGTGCCAAGACGCTCTATAATTGCTCCCTGAAACTCGCTCGGGACGTCGATTATCACCTCCTCGAATGGCTCTAGCTTCTGCCCATTCTCTTCTTTGAAGATCACTTGTGGTTGTGAGACCTGAAGTTCATACCCCTCACGACGCATATTCTCAAGCAATATTGAAATGTGTAACTCTCCACGACCATACACGCGAAATGTATCGTTACCGCCAAAGTCAACCTTGAGCCCCACATTTATCTCAAGCTCTTTTTCGAGGCGTTCTCGAATTTGTCTGTTGGTAACATACTTTCCCTCTCTGCCAGCAAATGGAGAATTGTTAACCAAAAAATTGAGGGCGATCGTCGGCTCGTCAACATGTATTGAAGGGAGCGGCTCTATCTTCTCATCAGTTGTTATAGTCTCTCCGATGTAAATATCTGGAAGCCCAGCAACCATGACAATGTCTCCTGCCTCAGCACGCTCGGTCTCCACCCGCTCGAGTCCATTAAATGAAAAAACTTTTACGGTGCGGCCCGTGCGTGAAGTCCCATCAGGTTTTTTGATGATGACATTTTGATTGGGTGTAACCACGCCCTCATACACACGACCAACAGCGAGACGACCCAAAAAGTTATCGTACCCGAGATTAAAGGGTTGAAACTTGAGTGGTGTGCCATCTGGTGTCGGGCTTTGGGGTTTGACATGCTCCAAGACAACATCAAGAAGTGGAGTAAGATCTTTTCGCTCGTCAGCAAGCTGTCTCATGGCTACCCCTTCTCGCCCAATGGCGTATACGACAGGAAAATTTGACTGTTCGTCGTTAGCGCCAAGTTCTAGGAAAAGTTCGAGCACCTGCTCTTCGGTGCGGTGGGCGTCTGCAGCCGGCTTGTCAATCTTGTTTATTACCAAAATGGGACGAATACCAAGCTCCAGAGATTTTTTAAGCACAAAGCGAGTCTGTGGCATGGGACCCTCCTGTGCGTCAACAACAAGCAGCACCGAGTCAATAGAGCGCAAGACGCGCTCTACTTCAGAGCCAAAGTCGGCGTGTCCTGGGGTATCTACAATATTTATTTTGCTTCCCTTGTAGGTAACTGAGGCATTTTTGGCGTATATGGTGATGCCGCGCTCTTGTTCAAGCTTGTTAGTATCCATGGTGACCCCCTCTTTGGCTGCACCTGTCTGACGTAAAATAGCGTCGGTAAGGGTTGTCTTTCCGTGGTCCACGTGCGCAATAATTGCAATATTTCTAATTTCCATAACAAAAAAGGGGCCTCAGGCCTCGTGTGATTCTAGCACAATCCTATGAATTAGTCGAATTCTTGTTGCGGATAGCAATCTCTCGCCTTCCTTGATCCCTAAGTGCCACCGCTACGACACCAACACGAAAGTCCTTCTCTCCTGATTTTGGTGCAAGAGCATCGTATACCTGTCGAGCAGCATCCCCAGCATTCTTAAAATTCATCTCAATGGCGACTGGCTCACCAAAAAAAGTTGGAGCTGGTCGAATGTCCATACCGTCATAGGTAGCAATGTAGCGCCCCTCCCCTTCCTCTAGCGACACATACCGTTCCTCTCGGCTTGTACTCCCATCAAAACGTGAGCGAATAATCTGAAGTGCTGCCTCAATCTTACCCGCACGATTGTAAAAGAGCGCTGCGGTAATACGCGGGGTTCTATTAGTGTCTGGCTCGAAAGTCTCACCGGCTAAACTAAGGCTCAGATCTTGCGGGTTTGCTTTTTCAATGTGGCGTGCATTAGCAATAAGCGTATCGTTGCCCACAGTCCTGACTGCACGATACGTCA
The DNA here is from genome assembly GCA_964359715.1 of uncultured Candidatus Saccharibacteria bacterium. Classification (GTDB taxonomy): domain Bacteria; phylum Patescibacteriota; class Minisyncoccia; order Phycocordibacterales; family Phycocordibacteraceae; genus Phycocordibacter. The sequence goes on along the minus strand of CAYHUS010000014.1, from coordinate 3,965 downwards.
AGAGCTCGGGGTTGCCTTTTGCAGTAGCTGCTTGATCGGTAGATACCGCATATACACTATCTTCTCTTTGCACATGCACATATTTGCGGGCTAGCGATGCGTCACTTCTCCCCATTGCTCCATAGATTGCCATTGGTTTGCCATTACTTTTTCCTACAACTATAAATCTTCCTGGGTACTCTTGGCTCTTTAAATGCTCAACAAGGTTCATGGCTTTGTAGCATTAATGAGTAAAAAGTGCGGGAACTCCGATTCAAAACCTTTTGTCGATGAATAGACTTCCTTTAGGTCTTGAATCAGAAATCCAGCATCTTTAAGCGCACTCATGTACGAGCCGATTGGGCGATGATAGAAAAAACTTGTCACCTGTTCGCGACCCGCTCGTTGTGGAAGCGGAATGGTTATTTCAGTTTTGTAGCGATCGACACGCCTAAAAGTCAGCTTTCTGGCAGCATCTTTGCCCCAACCGCTCTGCCTCGGGATTCGAAACGCTGGATGCACCATAAACAAGACGAGCTCACCTTTTGGTTTTAAAAGGTGCGCGGCATTTTTTATAGCTTCGCGATGATTGTCGACGTCCTGAATTGAAAACATACAAACGGCGCGATCAAACTTTTCTTTCTCTGGTATGGCCACACCCCCAAGCTTGGCTACGTCCGACACGTAAAAACGAGACTTACCAGCGGTCTTTTTTGCTTCTCTAATCATCGAAGGAGATTTATCGACACCGACGTATACGGCACCAGCCCTCTCAACATGCTCGCGGAGCGCCCCTATCCCGCAGCCAAGATCAACAACCCGCATACCGCCTTTGAGCCCCGCCACCTTAAGAATCTCGGGTATTGCGTAGTGCTTGTGAAAGTTTGACCCTCCCCCTGCCCAACCTGCATACCATGGGGCCATCTCGTCCCAGCCTGTCTTTTGAGTTCTTCGCTCCTCTTTATGCGCGGGCTGGTAGGTGCCACCCTTGCCGCGGACCTGTGCCACTTGCCCCAAGCCTCTGTTATCGAATCTCCCCCTCCGCCTTGCCTTCATAGCTTGTATACTAGCAGATAAAGGTAAAATCATGACACATAAACCTGAATCGGCACTCATCACATCGATTGAATACTATGCTCAACTAATTCCTGTTGGATCAACATTTTTTCACTACAAAGACCCAACAAAGACGTATACCGTCCGCAGTCTAGTTATCATCGAGGCCGATGACTCCGTAGGAGTCGTTTATCAAGCTAACTACGGCCAGTGCATAACCTTTGTCCGTCCTGCCGAGGAGTGGTTAGAGCAGATACAGGTCGATGGCGCTACAGTACAGCGCTTCCAAAGGATTAATGTCTGAAAACAACGGCCTTCCTACCCCCACTATTGACTATCGTCGGGACAAGACCTACAGTGCCTACATGAAAAATGAAACAGTCCGCCACTTAGCCCCAGCTCTTGCCATTTCAGCTGCACTCGCTGGTGCAGGCTGTGATTATTCAAAAGAATCCTCAGTGAGGCGTACCGAAACTGAAGTTCAAGAATGTCTAAATAAAATGGTGTATGCCGGTAACGGGGTGTACTCGATGAGGTGCGATGTGTACCACACCAAGTTTGCTATCGCAAAATTTATTGAGACACATCCAGATTTAGAGATTGTCTCTGTCTCAACTGATACTCCTTACGTACCTAACACCAACACAACAATAATCACTCGCCCAAAAAAGTCTTAGGGTTGAGCTACTTGCGCTTGTGTCGCTCAAAGTAGCCGATAGTGACTAGCCACTCTCTCATAAATTTTGTATCGTCTACTTCTTCTGTATAAAGTCCAAAAGGCTTTAGTATCACGTACCGCACAAACAGTATGGTGAGCTCGATCATGCTAGCGGACTTGCCACCCTTTGTCAGTGAGAGCGGCTTGTACCTTACTCATCACCTCACCAACCTCTTTGTCGGTGAGTGTTTTATCCATTGACTGAAACACAAGATGAAATGCGTACGAGGTCTTTCCATCCTTTGAAAATTGGTCGAAAAGATCCCCTCGAAGCAATAACTCACCTGCGTTCTCATAAATCGTTTTGTACACCGCATCTGCACCAACTCCGTCCTGCACCCACAGTGCGATATCGCGGAGCACAAATGGGTATTGAGAGAATGGTTTAAACGCCCCAAGTGTGTAGCGCATCGGCTCGTACCCATCACCGTACGTCTCCAAATCAACTTTCGACAGATCATACTCTGCGATACTCCCCACCATCACCGGCTTACCCAAAACTGCATCTAGCTCTGCAAGCGGCTCGGAGATTGCAAGCGATAAATGCTCACTATCCCTGCTAAACACTGTACCCACCTCAAAGAGCTTGAGTTTTGCCTTTGGGGGCAACACGAGCGGCACGACATGCTTGCCCTGCTCTAACGCCTTTTGCATATTTGGCACTAATGACGGTCTTAGATATGGGTTATCTACATCGAGCGGGTTAGCGAGCTGTACCTCGCCTTTTTTTGCAAATGACTGTGTTGAGATCTCTACATACCCCTGTTCAGCCAACACGTCCTTAATTCGCTCAATCCCAGCAAAGCGTCGTTGGTCAACTTGACCGCCAACCGGCAGCAACGTTGGTGGTAAACGATCATATCCAAGTATGCGCCCAACTTCTTCTATCAAATCTTCCTTGATTTCTATATCGGTCCGCTCAAACGGCGACGTCACCACAAACTCTTCTCCTATTTTCTCAAACGGCAAACCAAGGCGTGTAAAGACTTCTCCAATCTCCTCTTCACTATATTCTGAACCCAAAAGATTCACCACTTGCTTTTGCGTGACCCGAGCGGTGACTACTTTCGGACGGTGATTGTAAATATCTACAACTCCTTCAAGTGTTCCGCCAGCTACATCTCTGAGAAGTGCGAGGAGGTCGCGCATGCCGTAGGCAGTCAATTCTGGTGATGGACGGTTTTGAAAACGTGACGATGCATCTGTAAAGAGTTTCAATCCCTGCGCTGTCTTTCGTATCGTGGTGCCGTCATAGTTACCAATAGAGATAAAAAGGTCGGTTGTCTTCTCGGTGACGCCTGAGTTTTGACCTCCCTTGATACCAGCGACATCCAATGCCTCGCCAGTCAGAGCGTTGCCGAACACGTACATCCTGTCAGTAAGCTCGTACGTGTCTCCAGTGAGCGTTGTGACCTTCTCTCCCTGCGTGGCTTTGCGGATCACTATCTTGTGAGAACTAACAGCCGCATCAAACGCGTGCGCTGGCTGACCCAAGTTCAACATCACGTAGTTCGTCGCATCCACTATATTGTTAATTGAGCGCTGTCCGACACTCTCTAGTGCCTCTCTAAGCCACGATGGTGAGGGTCCTACCTTGACGCCCGTTACAAGTGCGCCGGTGTGACGTAAGACAAATGCAGGATCTACTTCAATGGTCAGCCTATCTGTGGTCGGCCACACAGGAAGTGGCTCGCGCAGAGGGTCACTCTTGAGTGGAATGTTCAATATTGCAGAGATCTCTACCGCTATACCACGGTGCGACAACCCGTACGCTGCCCGATCTGGCAAAACCTTTACGTCCAACGTGTCACCCTCTATCTCTTCAATTTCAAATGCATGAAAAGTAAGTGCGTCAGCAATCTCCTCTGCTGACGGAAGCGGAGTGTCAAAGTACTTCTGGAGCCACGCACGAGAGACTTTCATGTTTACTTAGAAGAAAAACCATAATTAAAGCGAAGGTCGCCATTATGGAAGAGTCGTACGTCGGGAATACCGTACTTAACCATAATGACTCTTTCAAGGCCTGGACCGAATGCAAACCCTTGGACCTTCTCAGGATCAAGACCGGCATTGCGAAGGACATTGGGGTGTAGCATGCCCGAGCCAAACATTTCAAGCCATCGCCCCTGTTTTCCTGGTGCTTCAAACCACAAATCTACCTCAACCGATGGTTCGGTAAAGGGAAAATAGCTTGGACGAAAGCGTATCTGCG
>CAYHUS010000013.1:0-15493 GCA_964359715.1 uncultured Candidatus Saccharibacteria bacterium | reverse complement strand
GAGATGTCGTGCGCGGTCGCGTAGATTGAAGGAGCGTCATAAAAATACAATTGAAACGCGGGTAAGGATGAAAGCGATGCGGTCCCAAACACCACATAGTTTCGATACAACCATGGTGCAATGCCGACTACAAATATAGCTATAAGAATTACTGACGCATACAGCGCTCGGCGCAGTTCAAATTTTCTCCACATAACCCCCAAAATCATTGAGGCAATAAGCGGAGCGACTATCCACATGGCAATGGGACGGATAAGCGCAGCAATGGGGAGAAGAACTGCGGCGATGAGTAGATATCGCTCAGCATTACTCTCGAGGTATCTCAACCACGAGTAGAGGGCACCAATAATTGTTATTGTAAACGTAACTTGTGTAATAAACCGTAACGTTACCAAAAGTGAAAACGGCATGACGAGAAAGAGGAATGCAGCAATAATCCCTGCTTTTGTTGTGAAGTACCGCTCCCCAATACGCATTATTAGAAGCGCGATGATTAGCGAGAGTAGTATTTGCGTAATGATTGCTACTCCGTATGAGTCAAAAATGACATGGTGCGCCAAAAGAAATGTGGGATACCCAGGGGTGCGAAATGAGTCTGGAGTAAATGGGAGCCCAACGTCCCACGCAAAACCAAAGCCAAGCTCCATATTTTCAGCTAGGGATAGGTAGCCCGCAGAATCGTCATCATTAATAAACCCCTGATCATATGCAAGAAAGGCTCCAAGGGTACATAGACGCAACACAAGCCCAATAATGAGTACGGCAAGTGCTGTTTTTCGAAACGATGTAGGGAGGACGTTCATTGCTTGGTGGGACGATCTAGCCCTCGCATAATACGCACACGATACTTAAAGAGTGCAAAGACAGCGCGAACTCCGTCTTTCCATCCTATTTTCTTTCCTTCTAAGACTGTTCGCGGGTAGTAGGAGATTGGTACCTCACCAAAACGAGCGTTGGGAACCAGCATTGAAAGTTTGATAGTTACTTCTGGCTCAAAACCGAATCGATTTTCAGTAAGGTTGAGCGATTGGAGGATGTTGCGTCGGACTACCTTGTAACACGTCTCCATGTCGGTGACTCTCCACGGCACTAAAAGCCGCGTCAAAAAGGTGAGAAATACATTAGCGAGGTATGACAGCATCCCGTATGAGTTACTCGACTTTAGAAAACGTGATCCATATACTACATCCTTTTCGTTGTTGAGTAGGGGAGTAAGGAGCGCGGGATAGTCTTGTGGGTCATACTCGAGGTCTGCGTCTTGAATAATAACAATATCGCCTGTAGCAAGTGCTATGCCGGTGCGAAGGGCTGCCCCCTTCCCCATATTTTTTTCATGAAAAGCTTTGACCACCCCGTCTGTGCTGTGGAGTAGCTCCCTACTTCCATCTTTTGAGCAGTCGTCTACAACGATAATCTCTTTTTCTACTGGGATTTCTACTGCGCGAACCTGCTTTAGAAGTTCAGGAAAAAGCTTTACTTCATTGTAGAGCGGTATGACGATAGAGAGCTTCATAGTGGTGGGGCTTCTTTCTTTATAAATACCATGTGCTTGTAGAGAAAGAAACTCTCGACTGCGATGACCCCAGAGGTCACAATTTGGGCCACAAGATAGTGAAGCGTTGTAAATTCTACGAAGAAATACATAAGCGCGGTGTTAATACCCAGATTTATGAGCTGAATAACGAAATAGATAATCATCTGCCCACCTGCGTTCTCGCGATCAAAGTTGCGATACGTCCACAGCTTTTGGAGTGTGAAGCTTACAAAGAAGGCTGCAATAAATGATCCACCAGAGGCCAAGACGGGATACATACCAAGGTAGTGTACGAGCACAAAAAGGACTGTGAGGTTCACGACCGCCCCCGCTCCACCGGACACAATAAATTGAAGGATCCTCCCATAGCGGGATGTCGCTGTATATAAGAGTGCGAGCATTGAAGCAGTATACCGCGTGCATGGTATAGTGGGCGCGATGGATTTAGCACGCGCGCTACGTATCGGCATTTATACAGGCATTTTCGCCATTCCATTTATTGGTCTTATTGTTGCGAACAACTTTTTTTTCCCATTTATCTCGGGGAAAAACTTTACGTTTAGAATCATTGTTGAAATAGTCTTTGCCCTCTGGGTGGTGTTGGCGCTCATAAGTCCCGAGTATCGGCCTAAAAAGAGTGCCGCGCTTCTCATAGGGGGAGCCTTTGTACTATCGCTCGGAATCTCGACATTACTTGCTGAAAACCCTTCAAAGGCGTTTTGGAGCAATTTTGAGAGGATGGAAGGGTACATAACACTCATTCACTTAGCGATGTATGTCACTGTGCTCACCACAATGATGAAGACTGAAGAGTTGTGGAAAAAGTTCTTTCTCACCTCGATCGGAGCCTCGACGATCATAGCGCTGTATGGATGTTTACAGCTTCTTGGTGCGTTTACTATCAACCAAGGTGGGGTGCGCGTTGACGGTACCTTTGGTAACGCGACGTATCTTGCGGTGTACATGCTCATTCACGCATTTATCACCATCCTCGCGCTGTTTCGTTGGACCAAGGGGGCGCGCCTCATGCAGGCACTTTTGAGTATTGCGCTTGTACTCCAAATTACGATGGTATTTTTTGCTGCAACACGAGGCACCATTCTCGGCCTTGTGGGCGGCTTGCTGCTTGCGGGGCTTATTTTCGCATTTTCTCGTGGTGCGGGGAGTGCACGTAAAATCGGTATTGGATTTATTATTGCAGTTGCTGTTGTGGGAGGAATATTTTTTGGTGTTAAGGATACCGCATATGTGCAGAATCACGCGGTGCTTTCTCGTATAGCGTCAATATCGCTTGCGCAGGGCGAGACGCGCTTCACGATCTGGAGTATGGCGCTTAGTGGTTTTTACGAGCGACCTTTGTTTGGCTGGGGACAGGAAGGGTTTAACTTTGTATTCAATGAGCAGTATGTGCCAACGTTATACAGTCAGGAGCCGTGGTTTGATCGCGCGCACAACATCTTGCTCGATTGGCTGGTCGCTGGCGGTATCATTGGTGCCGTTCTCTACCTCTCGTTCTACGGCGTACTGATTTTTTACTTGTGGAGGCCACGTAATAATTTTGATATATCAGAACGTGCTGTTCTCACGGGTTTGCTTGCGGGATACGCATTCCATAACCTATTTGTTTTTGACAACCTTATGAGCTATGTGCTGTTCATGGCCATCTTCTCGTATATTACGGTGCGGTCGGTGCCGCAGACAGGGTGGGGTGCGCCACTCCCTGCTTCAACAGCTCAAGTTGCCCTACCTGTTGTTGGTATTTTGTTGGCTGTTGTTCTGTATGTTGCCAACGCTCCTGGGATCTCCTCAGCAACGGGATTGATACAAGCGCTTAGTCCGCAGTCTGGAGGTGTGCCACAAAACTTTGAGATATTGAAAGGGGTTGTCGATTCGTCTGATGGGTTGGGGCGACAGGAGGTTCACGAACAGCTTTTACAATTTGCGACTCAGGTGGCACAGCTTAATGCGGGTGATGCGCAGTTTACTGCGGAGGTGGCGACCTTTGCACGAGACAGGTTTTTGGTTTTTCTTGAAGATCACGAGGGGGACGCCAGACTACAGGTGTTTATTGGATCTTTCCTGAGACAATTTGGTGACTATGACGGGGCAGTCGTACATTTAACTAAGGCAGTAGAGCTTTCACCGAAAAAGCAGCTTATTCTCTTTGAGCTCGGTACTGCGCTTATGGGCAAGGGAGATATGGTTGGGGCACTTGAAGTCTACAAGCAAGCATACGACGTTGCGCCAACATACGAGTTTTCACAAATGTTTTATGTAGTAGGCGCACTGAGAGTTAAAGATTTGGCGCTTGCAGATTCTATCTTGGAGCGTCACCACGGGACGGTAATTGTGGACAATGTTACTCTTTTGCAAGGCTATCTTGAGACAAAGATGCTCGATCGGGCGGTGCTGGTTGCTGAACTGAGCGTAACGAATGACCCTCGCAACCTCCAAAAGCTCCAGCAGCTTTCTGGTGTGTACATAGAGGCGGGAAGGCGTGCAGATGCTATCTCTGTGCTCGAGAGAGCAATTGAACTTGACCCATCATTTAAAGAGCAAGGAACGCAGTTTATTGAGGGTATTCGACAGGGGACAATCTAACTTGTGGATTTAAATAATTTTGCTATAGTAATGACGTGAGTGCTAGCTTGGTGCTAGCTCGAACGAAAATCTGCATAAGCCCCCGCGCAAGCGGGGTTTTATGTTGCTCAATTTTTTGCTTGGTATAGTAGCCGTATGAGAGAACGAGTACCGGAAGATGCGTATACGGCAACACAGCTCATTGGTGACGTGTGGGCATTTGTACACCCGTACAGGTTTAGATTTTTTATCGCTTCTTTTGCAAGATTGATTGGCGACGTTGCGTGGCTGTATCCATCATTTGCGCTCGCAGCACTAGTGAACGAATTGTCGAAGGGCGCAGAGCTTGATCAACGAGCGCTTGTGTTTGTTTTTATTTTTTGGGGCATTGCAATTGTAGTGCGTGCATATTCACAGTATCTGACTCGGACCATTGGGTTTCGTATTGGAGAGAAGGTAGTTGTAGATGTGACGAAAAAGGCAATGAGACACCTAACTACGCTCGATATGGCGTGGCACGAGCGTGAGAATTCTGGAAACAAGGTTAAACGCATTCAGAACGCGTCACACGGTATGGACCGTCTTATCCGCATGTGGTTCAACATGCTTATTGAGATTGGAGTTAACTTTATAGGAATTTTTGTGATTTTAGCGACAATCGAATCTATTACTTTGGCACCACTTGCACTGTTTGTAGTGACATACTTTACGCTTTCATACACGCTCGGGAGGCGTGCGGCGCTTGCGTCCTTAGAGGTGGACAAAGAGGGCGAGGTGGTGAGCGGTATTCTTTATGAAACTGCCGCAAATATACGGACGGTAAAGGTACTCTCGTTTAGCGAGGCTATCTTAGAACGGTTAAGCGGGGTTTTAGACGTGCTGTACCACAAAGTAGCTCGACGCATAGACCTGTACCAGATTCGCGGGTTTGTCCTTATGCTTTGGGCGCAGTCTTTCCATATTGGTATTCTTGCGTTTATAGCCTATGGAGTGTGGGTGGGACATTACGAGGTTGGATTCATTATTTTGTTCCATCGATTTTTTGGGCAGTTGTGGGACTCGGTGAGTGAGCTGTCCGAATTTTCACAAGAGTTTATGAGCTCAAAACTTTCTATCGCGCGTTTGAGAGCCATGCTCGATACTGAACCGGCAGTGCATGCATCAAAACAGACTGAAGTGCTCTCTCCTACGTGGCAGACCATTCAATTCAAAAACGTGAGCTTTACATATCAGGACGTACCAGTGCTTAAAAATGTGTCCTTCTCGGTTCATCGTGGTGAGAAGATAGGTGTCGTCGGTCTTTCGGGAGCCGGGAAATCGACACTCTTTAAGCTCTTGATGAAAGAGCGAGAGGTGTACGAGGGAGAGATCCTTGTTGATGGAACACCATTACACAAGATTGGGGCTGAAGGTTATTTTTCTCGTGTTGCCGCGGTTCTTCAAGACACCGAAGTGTTTAATATGTCCCTCAAAGACAACATAACCATAGCTGGAAGTGGTGACCACGAGAGGGCGTTTCAGGACGCGCTACGCATCGCGCACGTAAGTGATTTTGTCGAAAGATTGCCGCTCGGCATCGAGACACTCATTGGCGAGCGAGGAGTAAAGCTTTCTGGAGGTGAGCGTCAGCGCCTTGGAATAGCGCGAGCCTTGTACAAAAAACCAGAACTACTCCTTATGGATGAGGCCACGTCACACCTTGATACTGAATCTGAGGAGAAAATTCAAGATTCTCTTCGAAAAGTGTTTGAACAGGTGACCGCTGTTGTCATCGCCCATCGTCTCTCAACCATTAAGGCTATGGATCGGATACTGGTGATAGAAAACGGCGAGGTGGTAGAGTGCGGGACGTTTGATGATTTGAGAGCCAAAAAGGGAAGGTTTAATGAGCTTTGGGAAAAGCAGCGCATATAAGTGGAGTGTGATAGGCTTATGGTGTTGCCCCTAGCGTGCGGCTGGCGGCGGCACTCACATAGATTTTCACTTGGAGCTCGCACCCGTCAGTCGCACACTGGGGAGAACACTTCGAATTTTCGTGGCATGTCATGCTGATAGAAGAGCAGGTATCGTTCGCCACTCACTCAACGTTTAAAGTTGGTGGCGCTATCGCGTATAGAGTCACCATCGAATCCTTGCAAGATATTGCCGATGCTACTGCATTTATTGATGCGGCAAGACTTCCTCACCTAGTGCTCGGTGGGGGGTCTAACATTCTTGCTAGAGATGAGTTACTTAATGCGGTGGCGGTGAGGGTGGGAATGAATACAATTACACAGCGCGACAGCACGACCATTTCAGTAGACGCAGGTGCACAGTGGGATGACGTGGTTGCCTACGCTGTTCAGAATAATGTGTGGGGCATAGAAAACTTAAGTGCGATTCCTGGAACGGTGGGAGGCGCAGTCGTTCAAAACATCGGTGCGTATGGAGCGGCACTCTCGCAGGTGGTAGTTCGAGTTCGTGCATTTGATACACTCATGAAAAAAGAAGTAGAGTTTGATAATGCAGCGTGTAAGTTTGGATATAGGAGTAGCATTTTTAAATCATCTTTGGATCGGTACATACTTCTCAATGCTCAACTTTGTGTTGCGCGCGAGGCACAGCCACAGATTGCCTACAAAGATCTTGCCCTCTACTTTAAAGACAAGCGTAGCCCATCGCTCGCTGAGGTGCGTGCCGCTGTACAGAGCATACGGTCAAAAAAATTTCCACCACTTGATGCATATGGAACTGCTGGTTCATTCTTTCTTAACATTGTTGTTAATGGAGAGGAAGCAGAGCGGCTCCGCAACAAGTATCCCGACATGCCACTTTTTGTACTTCCCGAAGGTGGAATAAAAGTTCCTGTGGGATGGTTTTTTGAACACATACTGCACCTCAAGGGCTATCAAGATGGGTTGGTTGAGGCATGGAGAGAGCAGGCGCTTGTGATTGTTGCTCACCATGGAGCAACAGCAAACGATGTTTTAAAGTTTGTTAAAAAAATTTCTGATCGCGCACAAACTGAAATTGGTATTACACTTGTGTCAGAAGTAAGAGTTTTATAAAAATTCACTTTTAATACTTATCCACATCAATCTTCTAAAGTGCATTGTATGCGCAGGTGAATAGCAGATAATTAATACAAGCTTGTATTGCGACGCTAGAGTTGATGTTCGCACAACACATCTGCTCTCGGTCGGGCGTCGAGCGCACTACAAGTCGTTAATTCACCAAAACTAAATAACTTCTATGGCAAAAAGAAAGAAAGCGGCGAAGAAGACGACAAAGAAGGCAAAGCGCTCTTCAAAGCGTCGTCGATAACGGATCCTCCCCGCGGGGAGAATTCAAAAACGCCTCGGTGTCCGAGGCGTTTTTTCTTGCCGGTCTTTGTGGTACGATGCTCACACGATGGCTTCGTTTCTAGATAAAATGTTAGCTCGGAGACACCCCTTTTTGCGTGATGGGGAGCGTGTAGCACATCAAGTCTCATCTCTTGAGGCAACTGTCACTGCGCTTTCTGATGACGAACTCAGGGGTTCTACTGAATTGCTTCGAACCGAGCTTAAGTCCGGAGCGTCACTTGATTCGTTGGTCCCGAAGGCTTTTGCTTTGGTGCGTGAAGCAGCGCGACGAACGCTCTCTGAGCGGCACTACGATGTGCAGATTATTGGCGGATACGTTTTACACCGAGGTGCAATTGCTGAGATGCGAACGGGAGAGGGCAAGACACTGGTTGCCACGCTTCCGGCGTATACCAACGCGCTTGTTGGCAAAGGTGTGCATGTGGTCACAGTGAACGATTACCTAGCGCGCCGCGACGCAGTGTGGATGGGACAGGTCTACAGCGCGCTTGGCATGTCGGTGGGAGTCATTAATCATGATCAGTCATATCGATATGATCCGTTGTTTGCAAAAGCAGAGGAAGGATCTTCTCTTGATAAGGAACGAGACGCTGAAGGATCTTTTAAAGTTGTGCATGAGTTTTTGCGGCCAGTAAGTAGGAGGGAAGCGTACGAGGCAGACATTACATATGGCACGAACAACGAATTTGGTTTTGACTACCTGAGAGATAATCTTGAGTATGACCAGTCTCGCGTTCGGCAGCTACACCACCATTTTGCGATTGTCGACGAGGTAGACTCAATTCTTATTGATGAGGCACGAACTCCACTTATTATTTCTGGTCCTGCGCGCGACCCAGAAGAGCTGTACCGGCAGTTTGCTGCAATAGCTACGACACTCAATGAAGGTGATGATTATACAATTGATGAAAAAGCGCGCGCCATACTTCTCACTGACGCAGGGATTGAGAAGGCAGAAAAAGCGTTGGGAGTTGAAAATCTCTACGCTGAGGGAGGAGCAAAGCTTGCACACCACCTAGAAGCTGCAGTAAAGGCGAAAGCGCTGTACACAAAGGATAAAGAGTATGTTGTAAAGGATGGAGAGGTGGTCATTGTTGATGAGTTTACGGGCAGGCTCCAACCGGGGAGACGGTGGTCAGAAGGTCTTCATCAAGCCATTGAAGCGAAAGAAGAAATCGAGATTCAGCGAGAGAGTCAGACATACGCGTCTATTACGTTTCAAAATTACTTTAGGATGTACGAGCACGTGGCTGGCATGACTGGTACTGGCCTCACTTCTCAGGAGGAGTTCTCGTCGGTGTATAACCTAGATGTAGTTCCAATCCCCACCCACAGAAAAATTGCTCGAATTGACCACCCTGACAAGATCTTTCAGTCTGAGGAGGGTAAGTTTGTAGCTATTGCCAAAGAGGTCCGTACGAGAAACTCGCTCGGCCAGCCAGTTTTGATCGGCACTACTTCTATAGATATGAACGAGAGGCTCTCCTCTGCGTTTAAGGCTCAGGGAATCCCCCATCAAGTGCTAAACGATAAGAACCATGAGCGCGAAGGAGAAATCATTGCTGATGCTGGCAAAAAAGGTGCGGTGACGGTCGCAACAAACATGGCGGGAAGAGGCGTTGACATAAAGCTTGGTGGGCCACTTGCCCCAGAAGATGTTCGAGAGGAGATACGAAAGCTTGGAGGGCTGTACGTTATTGGTACTGAGCGGCACGACGCGCGCCGCATTGATAACCAGCTTCGTGGACGCTCTGGACGTCAGGGAGACCCTGGGGAAACGCAGTTCTTTGTGTCACTCGAGGACAAGCTCATGCGGATATTTGCCTCTGATATGGTCAAGCGTTTGATGGGAAGTCTTGGGATCCCCCCTGACGAGCCAATTCAAAGCGGGATGGTCTCTCGGGCGCTCGAGGGAGCGCAGGAGAAGATTGAGGGAGTTAACTTTGATTCTCGAAAGCATGTTCTTGGCTTTGACGATGTTTTGAATCTACAACGCAGCACCATATATGCACGTCGACGCGATGTGCTCATGGGAGATAATGAAAAAATCTTTGAGCTCGTTGTCGGACATCTGAGTGATGCAGGTCAAGATGGGGGTGCGCTTTCTGAAAAGCGAGCTGAGTTTGGTGACGCGGCACTTGCCGTAACGCTTAAGCGTATGCTGCTACAGGCGTACGATTCTTTTTGGATTGAGCACCTCGAAGCAATGGATCATCTAAGAAGCTCAGTAAACCTTCGGTCATACGGTGGGCGTGACCCGTTTGTGGAATATAGAAAAGAAGGGCTTGCACTTTTTAGAAGGCTTGAAGAAAACCTGTCACGACTGATTGCCGACGCCGTACCAAGAATCGAGGCGCGACCAGTCCAAGCTCTTGCCCCGCTCACAATTTTGCCAGAGAGTAAAAGTAATAAGTCATTTGACCGCAATGAGGTGGTAACCATAACAAATGGCACCGAAAAGCAGACACTAAAGTACAAAAGAGCAGAGCACTTATTGGCACAGGGCTGGCGTATAGTAGAATAACAACATGTCACTTATAGTTCGTTTTTTAGGAACAGTGCTCGCAGTACTTCTTGCCGCATACCTTGTTCCAGGATTCTCAGTGAGCGGGTTTTATTCTGCCGCCATCGTTGCTGTCCTTTTAGGGGTGATAGGCATAACTTTAAAGCCAATTCTTTTACTACTAACACTCCCGATAAACATTCTTACCTTTGGACTTTTTTCATTTGTTATAAATGCAGGGATTCTTTACTTCCTTGCTTCTTTTGTCGAGGGATTTTCTGTTGACGGATTTGTGCCGGCATTTTTAGGGGGAGTGGTGCTTGCTATCGTTCAGTGGGTACTTCAAAGATTTATTTGAGCAATACACAGCGGTCTGTGGTAAGGTAGGCCAATGGCACTGGTCGACACAATAACACTCAAAGCGTCAGCGGGACGTGGCGGTGATGGCGTTGTGCGCTGGCTACACCTTAGAGGAAAAGAGAAAGGCGGACCATCAGGAGGTGACGGGGGCAGGGGAGGCAATGTTGTGTTTCGAGCAGTTCGTGATCTCGGTATCTTAGCCCGCTACAAAGGGCGCGGTGAGTTTAAAGCAGAAAGCGGAAAAGCAGGGGGAAACAGCAACATGCATGGCGCTGACGGCGCCCACGTCATTATTGAAGTTCCAGTCGGATCATTTGTAACTCACGTAGAGACAAAGGCGAGCTTCGAACTTTTAAATGACAACGAAGAAGTGGTCGCGCTTTCAGGAGGCGAGGGTGGAGTAGGGAATGCGCACTTTAAATCTTCAACAAACCAAAACCCTTTTGAATCTCGACCTGGGAAGACAGGCCAGTCGGGCACATTTATTGTTGAGTTGAAAATTATTGCTGACGCTGGGATCATTGGACTTCCGAATGCTGGCAAGTCATCGCTTTTAAACGAGCTGACCGCAGCTAGAGCCAAAATAGGTGACTACCCCTTTACGACACTTGAACCAAACCTCGGTGTGCTTTTTGGGTATGTTCTTGCAGACATTCCGGGGCTTATTGAGGGTGCAGCTGAAGGGAAGGGTCTTGGACACAAATTTTTAAAACATATTGAGCGAACCAAGGTACTTATCCACTGCCTAAGTGCTGAATCTTTGGACCCACTTGCTGACTACCAAGTTGTTCGTAAGGAACTTGATGGATATGGAACCTCGCTAACTTCCAAGCCTGAGCTTATTTTAGTAACTAAAACAGACCTTATCTCGGAATCTCGCGTTACCGAGATTGTAGATTTGCTCAAGAAAAAGGAAAAGAGAGTAGTCCCGGCTACAGTTTTAAGCGATGAGTCAATGAAAAGCGTAAGCGATTCAATAGTTCAGTTTATTGAAAAGTCAGTGTAGTATTGGCCACATGAGTGGTTACATACCCACAATAGGCCTTGAGATCCACGCTGAGCTTAAGACGAACACTAAAATGTTCTGTAGCTCAAGGAACGATCCTGATGAAGCTAGGCCGAATGTCAACGTATGTCCCGTATGTATGGCTCACCCCGGAACCTTACCGGTGGTTAATAGAGAAGCGGTATGGCACGTACTGCGTGTAGGTGCGGCAGTTGGGGGCACGCTCGCCGACTACTCAGAATTTGACCGCAAGAACTACTTCTACCCAGACATACCAAAGGGGTACCAGATATCACAGTATGAGTTTCCATTGGTGAAAGGTGGCACACTAAATGGCATTGAACTGACACGCATCCATCTCGAGGAAGATACAGCAACATCACAGCACGAGGGGAGCCATAGTTTAGTAAACTTTAACCGCGCTGGTGTACCACTTATGGAGCTGGTAACGGAGCCCGTCATTCACGATGCCGAGACCGCAGGCAACTTTGCACGTGAGCTGCAGCTACTTCTCCGCACTCTTGGCGCCGGCGAAGCAAACATTGAGAAGGGTCAGATGCGGGTTGAGGTCAACATCTCGGTTAGCCGTGATGCCACTTTAGGGACGAAGACTGAGGTAAAGAACATAGGATCTTTTCGCTCCGTTAAACGAGCAATTGAATTTGAAATAAAAAGGCAGGTTGATGTTCTTGAGTCCGGAGGGACCTTGATTCAAGAGACTAGAGGCTTTGACGAGGGAACAGGGGAGACGTTCTCACAAAGAAAGAAGGAGTCTTCACATGACTACCGGTACTTCCCTGAGCCTGATATCCCTAAGCTCAAAATCTCACTGATTAAGGAGTTTTCTAAAGAAATTTTGTTAACCTCTCTACCCGAGTTACCTACAGTTCGAAGAGCGAGATACGTGAAGGCGGGACTTATGGATGCAGATGCTGAGATTCTAGTATCAGAGCCAGTCTACGCTACTTTCGCAGATACTATAATTTTGCCAATAGGCAACCCAGCGGTTGTACAGCTCGCACTTAACTATTTGATCACTGATATTCGAGGAAGGGGCGCTAGTCAAAATGAACTTATGAATGCCTCCAACGGGTCCTTTATTAAGTTAATACAGATGGCAGAGGCAGATCTCCTATCATCAAGCGCAGCTAAAACAATTCTAGATAGGGTGTTGCAGGACGGGACAGATCCCGAGCAGTTAGCTAAAGAACTTGGGCTTTTACAGATTGTGGACTCATCAGCGCTCGATAGCGTTGTAGAAGAGGTTATAAAGGAAAATCAGAAGGCCGTCCTTGAGTATCAGAATGGCAAGGAGGCGTCGCTCCAATTTCTCATTGGACAAGCTATGAAGAAAAGCAAGGGAGCAGCAAAGCCGTCAGTTCTAAAGGAAATCATCCACAGCAAGATTTCAATCAAGTAGTTCAGACTCTAATAGGTGCTAACCTATAGTCATGGACGAAATAATCGTCAATCAAATAAAGTATATCTCGTCTAAGCGAGCATCAGCAGCCACTGGCTACGCTAAAGACTATGTAGGGCAGCTTGTTCGTCAAGGCAAGGTAGATGCACGCAAAGTTGGAAGGTCTTGGTACGTGAATGAGGTACAAATACTTCAACACTCAGGGAAGTCTAGCCCAAAGGAAATAGCTAATCCAAGTAGCAGTAGCATAAAGCGTGATCAGTATGTTGTTTCTACAAAGCTCAAGATACCCCATCCCAATCAAATTGAGTCAGCAATAAAGAAATCATGGTCCGACATAAGATATTACTCTGATGAGGGGGATATTTTACCAATCTCGGATAAACGAGATACAATTGGTGATAGCAGAATATCTATATTTAAAGCCAATACTTCAAAAGCAGATAGTTATCCAGTTTCTGATCAACGAATTCAGAATCAAAAAATTGCAACTCTGCCACAAATTTCTTCTCAGTCTAAGGCTGTTGATGGTGTTCAGCGTTTTCCAGCTCAAGATATTGTAGTTCTTAGCAGACAAGCAGTAAGCATGACAAAATACGTTGATGCAGGTGACTTTTCTAGGCAGTGGAGGTACAAGAGTGTTTTAACAACACTAATTGCGGCAGCAATGGCACTTTTGATGCCAGTGATACTCTAAGTTTAATCGCATAAATTTTGGACGAGTGATCGTTAATTGTTTATCAACAGTTGATCTATAAGTTTGCGCGCTACATCCGAAATAGCTAGTAAAATCTAGTTAGTTCGGGAAACATGTCGGCACGCATAAATGGTAAGACGTACCTCTCTGCTAGAGAGGCAGGAGAAAGATTTGGATACACTTCCGATTACATTTCGCTTTTGTGTAGAAAGGGAAAGGTAAACGGAGTTAGAAGTGGGAAAGCTTGGTTTGTTGATGAGACTTCGCTTAAGTTTTTTGTTGATCAGTCTAAGAAATCTGATGAGGAGAGGAGGTCTAAGCTGCGCGAGCAGAGGTTGTCTGAGTACGTTGGCCCGATTTTAGTTAAGCAGCCGAGCTCGCATACCGCTACCTATAGCGTTATGCTCGGCAGAGTCTTTGGTGCCGCACTTGGCATTTCTATTTTTGTTTTTACTCTGTCACTTGGCGCATACGCACTTCCTGAGGCGTATAAGGGATTTGCTCTCCGTTCAGCAATGCACCAACTGATTGATAATTCTCGTTCTGCTGACGAAATTATTTTGAATTTTGCTGCTGTGTCGGTTGCAATTTCTGATGCAATTTCTGGTGAGGTTAGAACGACAACAGACAGTACGAGAACTTCATATACGTGGAGAGACTTTTTGAGAGGCATTGCAAAAAACTTTTTACAGCTTGAGACGGAGACTCAACCAATTGTCGTTGTCGCACAACCAGTTGCCACTTCAACGACTGTAAAAATTGTCGAACGTACGACAGTGCCTACTACGGTGGTTCGTAACGTTACCGAGTATGTCTCAGTGACTGGCGTTACTCAAGTTGAGCTTCAGCAGGCGCTCGCCTTACTTGAGGAAAAAATTATTCGGTTGATACCAAGCAATATTCCGTTTCAGGGATATCCGCCAGTGAGTGTCGTAAATACGCAGACATTTGCGCACAGTCAGCGCATTGATGTGCTTGACGGTGTGACTATACGAAACGCAACAATTATTGGCGGAACTATTTCTGGAACTTCAGGAATTGGCTCTGGTTCTGGAGCTGTTGGTGCGGGCACTCAAGGATTTGCGGCGTTCTATGAATCAACTGGATCTTCTGTCGCAGCTACCTCAACATTATATTTTTCAGAGTCTCAATTAGTTGGAATTGCAACAACAACGCCACTTGCGACGCTCACTGTGTATGGCGATGTACTTCTTTCTGGAGCTGGCCGCTACTTCAATTTTGGAGACGTGAGCGGTGTTTCAGGATACGGCATTCGTGATAATAGTGGAATTTTGGAGTTTAAGAATAATGCTGGGTCATGGACACCATTTGGCTCATCTGGCGGAGGCGCGGATGGGAACTGGGTTTTCTTTAATAACTCGGGTATTAGACTTGCAACATCGTCTAACCAAGTTTTGATTGGAGCTAACGCAACAACATCCTCTGCAACGCTTGAAGTTGCTGGGACCGGATTGTTTAGAAGCCTCCTCACGGCATATGGAGTTGTGACTGCGCCATATTTTGTTGCGACGTCGTCTCAGGTCTCGACTCTCCCGAACGCATCCACCACCAACATCACCTCCGCATACGCATCAACCTCAAACCTTGTAGTCTCAAATTCATTCACCTTGGGAGCATTGACTGGCATATTGCAGGCTACCGCTGGTGTGGTATCAACTGCGACTGCGGGTGTCGACTACATATCGAGTGCCTTCCGCGACTGGGCGGTCACGACCAATACCTTTGGTCAATCAGCTCTCGCACCTACCACCACTCAAAACATCGCCGTCTCTGGCATTGGTACTTCAACCTTTGCGGGAGGACTCGAAGTATGGAGACTTATCTCTGCTCCGTACTTCAACGCAACATCATCAACGGCGACGTCGACGTTTGGGGGTGCGTCGTTCACACGCATCACCACCACCGCATCATCAACGCTCGCAAATGGTATCGATCTTACTGCGGGATGTTTCTCCATCAATGGTACCTGCGTCGGTGGATCAAGTACTGCAGCTGACCCATACCAGATAGCAACCACCACTGACATCG